>JAHRVZ010000336.1 GCA_019090405.1 Paracoccaceae bacterium | reverse complement strand
TGGCCGAACCGTTTACATTGGGCGTTTCCTCCGCCGCCAGTTTCGGGGCCGCCGTCGCAATCATTTTCGGCTGGAGCCTGATCCCCGGTGTTGGGCCTTTGATTGTAACCATAAACGCATTTTTCTTTGCTCTGATGACATGTGGTATTTTGTTGTTTGCAACACGACTAAAGGGTGTCGGATCAGAAACCATGATCCTGTTCGGCATCGCGATTTTCTTTACTTTCAACGCGTTGCTTGCGATGACGCAATATATGGCATCAGAAGATCAACTGGCGCGCATCGTGTTTTGGATGATGGGGTCTTTGGGGCGTGCCAGCTGGGATAAAATCGCGCTTGGAGCTATTCTGCTGGCGGTGATTTTGCCATTCTGCATCATCCGCACATGGAAACTGACCGCGCTGCGCATGGGTGAGGAAACGGCCCAAAGCATGGGCGTCGATGTGGGCCGCTTGCGCGTTGAAATCCTGATTTGTGTATCCTTGCTGGCAGCGACCGCCGTGGCCTTTGTGGGAACAGTCGGTTTTGTTGGTCTTGTCGGTCCGCATATTGCCCGGATGCTGGTGGGTGAAGACCAGCGGTTCTTTTTGCCGTTGTCGGCACTTGTGGGGGCATTGGTGATGTCTCTGACGTCGATCTTGTCAAAGTCGATAACGCCCGGGGTTATTTACCCCATCGGGATAATAACCGCGCTTATCGGGGTGCCGGTATTCATATCGCTGATAATTTCCACCCGCCGGGAGAAATTGAGATGAGCCTGTCACTAAACAATATCAATATGTCATATGGCAAAAACCAAGTGCTGTTTGATGTGTCAGTCAAGAATGTCAAACGTGGTGAATTAGTTGGTCTTATTGGGCCAAATGCCTCGGGTAAGTCGACATTGTTTCGCAGCATTACCGGGTTGGTAAAGCCAAGCGCAGGCAACGTGATTCTGGACGATACCAACCTTGGCGGATTGCGGCGCAGCGAACGCGCGCGTCGGGTTGCCTATATGCCGCAAGCCTTTGGTTGCAACGCGGCACTTACAGTATTTGAAAGCGTGCTACTTGCCTTGAAGCAAACTACAGGATGGCGGGTGAAGGCAGAAAATCTGATCCGCGTAGAACAGGTTCTGTCGGAACTGTCACTCACCGACATTGCCGGGCGCGGCATTGGTGCGCTAAGCGGTGGACAGGCGCAAATGGTTGCAGTTGCACAAACTTTGGTACGTGATCCGGCATTGGTGTTGCTGGACGAACCGACCAGTGCGCTGGACTTGCATCATCAATTGTCCATCCTGACCGCAATCCGAAAATCAATTCACTCTCGTGAAATGATTGGCATCGCCGCACTGCACGATCTGAACCTTGCAGCGCAGTTTTGTGACCGCCTTATCCTGATACGGCAGGGGCGCATTGTCGCCGATGGTTTGCCCAAGGAAGTGTTGGCGCTTGAGGAGATCGGGAAGACTTACAAAGTTACAACGCACCTGAACCACACCAGCCGTGGTTCCTTATTCGTCGAGGCAGAACTTTGAGCGAGAATTTTGATCTAAAGGAACAGATCCGGGAATATTGGTCGGCGCGGGCGGATGATTTTGACGATTCCTTTAGTCATCAAATCACAGACGGCGTTGAACTGGACGCTTGGAAAACGATGTACGCGGGCCTGTTGGGGGCCGACGAAAAGCACATTCTTGATCTTGGATGTGGCACTGGCGAAATCAGCAAAGTGCTGTTTGCATCAGGCCACCGCGTAACGGGTTTGGATTTTTCCGAGGCAATGCTGGCAAAGGCGCGCAGCAAGCATGCGGACAAAGGTGATCGGGCGTCATTTCTGGCGGGGGATGTGGAAATGACCCTGCAACCTGATGCAAAGTATGACGCTGTTACCTGTCGCCACGTTGTCTGGACGCTTTTAGATCCTCAACGAGCGTTGGAAGACTGGTTCAGGGTCTTGAAACCGGGCGGACATCTGGTGATTTTTGACGGTAACTTTATGCAAACATCGTTTAAGGACCGGTTGCTGAACATGGTTATTGGTAAGATTTCCAACGCAAAACCGAAATTGCTTCAGGCCCAGGATGACGCCATTCGCAAGCGGCTGCCTTTTGCAAATGGCCTTGGGTTTGGTGAATTGGCCAAGCTGGCCGATCAGGCTGGTTATGAAGCCATTCATCGTCACAGCTATTTGCCTATTCGTCGCGCTCAGCGTCGTATTGCCGGGCCAGCTGAATGGCTGCGCACATTTACCACTGAGCGGTTCGTGTTACATGCGACCAAGCCCAGTTGAACAACTAGGTTACTCCGCTGCACAGCAAGAAAACCGGGCATAAACGGTAAGTACTAAATGCGTCATAAGATGCCACCATATGGCGGCATCTTATGTTCATATTGGTTACTTCATTTGCTCGGCAATTGCTGGAACCGGTGTTTCCCCATCAAGAACAACCAATTGTAAAACCAGGTCTCCGTCTCGCGCGGCAAGCCAATGCGGTACACCCGAGGGCAACATCAAGAAACTTCCGGCTGGGTAAACTGTTTCATTTGCGGGGTCGATCTTGTCACCATCACCCCAGTACAGATTTCCAGAGACTACAGTGATCAGACGCAGGCCGGCCTCTGTCGCATGTGCCGGTACTTCTTTGCCGGCTGCAACGCTCAGCAATATAACGGACGGGCTACCGTTCTGGGACAGGGCAAGCGGTGTAACAGTCGCCGTGTCATGAACCGGCTTTCCCGGTAGTTTTGATACGTCGACATTCGTTGTTCCTGCCATTGCCAGGATTGGAAAAACCGCCAAAACAGCGGCGCTAAATACAGTAGTTTTCATCACGTTTCCTTCCAGAGCGCACCGCGAGGGTGCAATTTTCTGGCTGGCAGCGCGAAAGCGTAGCTAGCTTCTTAAGTTAAGATCCACCCAATTTGGGCAAATCATCCAGCACATACAGATAATTGGTATCCTAAATACCAATATATTTTGTAATTGGCATTGTAAACACCAATTCAGGTCAATATTCTGTTGTGATCATGCGATTAACAACTTTCACAGATTATGGTCTTCGCGCTTTGATGATGCTTGCGAATGAGCCAGATCGGGCAATTTCAACCGCTGAGATTTCTGATTCGTTCAACATCTCACGACACCATCTGGCAAAGGTTATGGCGACACTTTCAGCGGATGGTTTTATCAAAACACAACGCGGTAGCGGCGGTGGTGCTAGATTGGCGCGGTTAGCGAAGGACATCAAAATCGGCGAAGTGGTACGTAGTCTTGAACAGGAACAATCACTGGTAGAATGTTTTGGTCATGGCGGTGGCGCATGTGCCATCACTGCGACCTGTCGGCTAAAGTCTATGTTTGCGAGTGCCGAAAACGCATTCTTGAACGACCTTGATCAATACACGCTTGCAGATTGCAAAGCCGGGTTTTCATTTTAGCCAAAATTAGAGGTCGGTTCTTTGACTTTGCCAGCCCGCACAAAACGACAGATCGTCCAATCTTGACTTAGTCAGGGCTATCGCCCATCAAATAACGCGGGCCTACACCTTTGGCCTTTGCTTTGTCGTCCGGGTTGTACAAAGCGCACTTGGGCATCGACAAACAGCCACATCCAATACAGCCATCCAGATTGTCCCGCAATTTTTCCAATGTTTCGATTCGTTGATCCAGCCGCGAGCGAAATGCCACGCTAATTGCTGCCCAATCCTTTGGCGTAGGCGTTCGTTTACCCGGAAGCCGATCCAGAAGTTCGCGGATTTCCGGCAGGGTAAAGCCGAATTTTTGCGCTATTATCACAAAACTCAGGCGCCGCAGATCGGCCCGTTGAAACCGCCTTTGTCCACCCGCATTGCGCCATGGTTGGATTAGTCCCTGCGCTTCGTAATACCGGATCGCCGAAACGGCCAGTCCAGTGCGCCGGGCCAATGCACCAATTGAAAGCCCTTCGGATATTGCCATATGGCGGTCCTCAACTATTTCCTTGACCTCAAGTTAGGTTGAGAAATTACCATGAGCAAGCAATTCACCAAATCAAAGGAACACCCCATGCCAGCCATTTTGGAACATGTAAATCTGACTGTCACCGACATTGATGCCACCGCCGCATGGATGTGCGACCTGTTTGGCTGGCACGTGCGCTGGAAAGGCGACAGCATTCACGGCGGGCAGTCTTTGCATGTCGGCAGCGATACTGACTACCTTGCGCTTTACACGCCTGCGCGCCGCCCGGCAAAGGCTAGCGAAAGCTATTTCACCGTTGGTGGGCTAAATCACATCGCTGTTGTCGTCGACGATATAGCGGCAATGGAGAAGAAAGTCGTCGCAGCCGGGTTCACCCCCGGAAACTTTGCCGACTATGAACCGGGGCAGCGATTTTATTTCCGCGACCACGATGGGGTCGAATTTGAGATAGTTCAGTACGATTAAGACGTTTTAGGCTGGATTTCGCGTGTTCAGAAGCTCGGTCGCCCCTTGCATTCCACGTGCGCTTTGGGTCAGGTAGCCTGTAACTTAACCGGTGATGCCGATGGCATTGGCGGTGTTTCTATTTTTTGCGTGGATAACAACCAAATGGAAAAAATTCCAATGACCGCCGCGGGGCACTCGGCGCTTGAGACAGAACTCAAACTGCTCAAAACCGTTGAACGCCCCAATATCATCAAAGCCATCGCCGAAGCCCGCGAACATGGTGATTTGTCTGAAAATGCCGAATACCATTCTGCGCGCGAAAAGCATTCGTTCATCGAGGGCCGCGTAAAAGAGCTCGAAGGCGTGTTGTCACTGGCCGAAGTCATTGATCCGGCGAGCCTTGGTGGCTCGATCAAATTTGGTGCCAAGGTGACGTTGGTGGACGAAGACACTGACGAAGAAAAAACCTGGCAAATCGTTGGCGAACACGAAGCCAGCATTGAAAAGGGTCTTTTGAACATCAAATCCCCCATCGCCCGTGCCCTGATTGGCAAAGACGAAGGGGATAGCGTCGAAGTCCGCACACCAGGCGGTCAACGATCCTACGAAGTCCTGAAAATCGTCTATTCCTGACGGAGCATACCGCATGTCCGGACCTACGCCTGACCAAAATTCAGCCAAACCCACGCCGCTTGGTATTTATGAACAATCCGGTAGGAAAGCCATCAGTGGCTATGAAATCACAGCGCTTCTGTTCGCGCTGATTTGGCTGGTTGGTTCGATTGTTTATTTTGTCCTGTCACCGGCCACAGTGGCAGGAATGCAATTTCTGACCACCGCTTTGGTCATCTTTATGCCGATAGCCATGGTCTGGGTAGGCACAACGACGGCCAAGTCAGCACGTGTGATGCGCGAAGAAAGCGAGCGTTTGCAAACCGCAATTGCGGCAATTCGCAAAGCCTATGTAATACAACAACAGAACACTTCAATCGGGCCTGAACCGTCGGTCACCCGGAAACTGGACGAAATTGCCGAAGCGGCCAAAAAGACAGAAACTGCGCTTGCAACATTCACAACTTCCCGACGCGAAACCCAGCGGTCTACAATTGCGATTGAGCAACCTTCAGCCGAGACAGCTGGCGATCAGGGGTCTCTGGAACTTGGAACTCAGGCCCAAGACCTGTCCCCTCCGCTGCCCGCCGAAGATTTTATCAGGGCACTGAATTTTCCGGAAACAGCCGAAGACGAAGCCGGATTTGCCGCGTTGCGCCGTGCGTTAC
>JAHRVZ010000335.1 GCA_019090405.1 Paracoccaceae bacterium | reverse complement strand
TGGATTCTCTGCTTCGTGATCCTGCCAGCGCAGCGTTCGCACAGGCGTTCCGGCATAGTCGTCTCCGGTCGCACCATCTGGCTCCCATTGATCCTGCGTCTCGCCGATTGCGGTTTCAAGGGCAGCTATTTTTGCACTAAGCGGCATTAGATCACCTGATCCTATGTCTTTTGGCAACGCCGCTTCGTCATGGTCAGATTCAGAGGACACATGCAGATCTTCATGCTGTGTCTCGATTGCCTCAACCAGTTCATCTTCTACATCGTCATCCACGTCCAGCTCAGCGTCTGTCTGCTGCTCATCATTCTTCATTACAAAGACATATGGCCCCTCTTCCGCCGCATCTCCCAGTGCATCTGGATCGTCGGCAGGGGCTTCTGACACGTCTTCAGCCTCTTGGTCTGTGGATACGGGATCCTCGGCCAGACTGTTTTGAGGTTCAGGATTGTTCTCTGGTTCGATCTTTGCAGTCGAATAAAGCGTGGCGTAAGGGTTGTTCCAGGGAGCTTCATCCTGCGGTTGGGGATCTACTTTGACCTGTTCAACGTCTTGATCTTGAGTCAGGGGGTCTTCTGGCTCATCCTGAACACGCAGGGCTGGGGTCAATACCAATCGGTTCTCTTTTGGAGGTTGCCGTGCAGGCTCTGGCCGCGGCTGTGCCCCGGTCTCTTCAGATACCAATCTACGGATCGACGACAAGACATCTTCGATCTCGATATTCGATACAGGGTCAGACATTGATTTTACCACTCTCGCCTTAAACGTAAGTGTACGGTGTGATTGAGATTCTCACAACCGGTAGTGAAAATTGTTACTTTTTGCTTAGTGCCTGTAGAACACGGTCCAGATCTTTGCCTTGTTTACTCATGGGGACCGGCGCGTTTTTGGCCAGATTGTAGTAGACAGTTGGATCATAGATTGGCACCGCCAGCCCCAACCGATCTGCAGTGAGTATCCCCTGCGCGGCCAACAATTGATAGGCCGCTGCCGATCGCTCAACTTCGGCGACGATTTTGGCGGTATTGGCATCCAGCAAATCCTGCTCTGCTGTCAAAACATCCAGAGTTGTCCGAGCACCAAGTTTTGCTTCTTCGCGGACGCCGTCAAAGGCAACTTGCGAGGCGCGAATGCGTTCTTGAGTAGCGACAAGGCTGGCCACCGCCACCTGAAGCCGCACATAGGCATTTGTGGCATCTTGAATCACGTTGCGCTGTACATTCAACAGGTTACCGCGGGCAGCGTCACGCTGGGCAATTGCCGCACGAATTCCCGCTGACAAAGCACCACCTTGATAAATTGTCTGGCCCAGATTCACACCAACAGTCGCGCGATTTGAGTAATCAGAATTGCCGAATTGCTCGGATAGTCCGACAGTTGCATTAAGGGAAACATATGGCCGCAACTCACGTTTCAACTGTGTAATGAACATTTCAGACACAACAACCTGATGTTGTGCCGCCAGCATATCTGGATGGTTCTGAACAGCCAGTGTCTGGGCCGCTGAAATTGATGCAGGTCGCGCAGGCAATGGCGGCTCTGCGGCCAGTTGTCCGGGCGCATGGCCTACTGCCGCAAGATACTCGGCTTTGGAATTGATTAAATCGCCTCGTGCAATCGCAAGTTCGGACCGGGCCTGTGCGACACTGGCCTCAGACAATGCGACGTCCGTTCGGGTCACTTCGCCCACTTCGAACCGATCATTTGATGCCTTTAGTTCTTCGCCCAGAACCCGAACGTTATTTTCACGCAATGCAACATTTTGGGTTTGCCCATTCACAGCCAGATAAGCCGCGACCGCACGAAACAAAATGGCCTGTTCTACAGATAGCAGCGACTGCCGGGTCGCCAGTACCGTTTCTTTAGCTCCCTGAATACCAATAGAAGCGGCACCACCATCATAAAGCAATATCTGAGCAGTCAGGCCAGCTCCATAAGTCGACGTCTGCGGCGATATTGCAATTGAGTTAATATCAGTACGCTCAAACGTACGCGCAACCGAGGCAGTCCATGCAACAATCGGCCGCAACGCAGACAGCGCCACGGCGACACCTTCGTCAGTGGCCCGCAGCAATGCCCGGTTTTGCTCAAGAAGGCCGCTTGTATTATAGGCGCCCACCAGTGCATCCGCGAGGTTTTCGGCGTCGGCACGAACCGTGGCCAATCCCAAGCTGACAACCAATGCGGCTGTTCCTAACAATCCTGTCCTGGTCACTCTGCTCATGTCTGTTCCCTAGATTCTTAAGCTCTTCGAAAGCTATCTGTGAACGGAATTACATTCATTTATAGCATATCTCAACACATGTTGCGCTAAAGGGAAAAACTATGTTGCTTTTCAAACCCGGAAAGCACTGGTGCTCCTGCATTAAATTCGAACCGCCACGTTATCACATCTCCGGATTTATACCCGATAGAGACCGATCCCAGAGCGCCGTCCATGAAAATAGTTGCGATCCGACCACCGTCTTTTAACTGGTTTTCGATGGATTTTGGCAATTCACCAACACCGCCCTGCACCACAATAACGTCATATGGGCCATGTTCTTCTGCCCCATCAACCAATGGACCGGTATGCAGGATAACGTTGTCGGCACCAATTTCCGACAAAAGATCATGCGCCTCGCCAATCATGGCTTCGTTTTCTTCTACGGCCACGACCGCCTGTGCCATCCGTGCAACAACTGCGGAAGAATAACCAAATCCGCAGCCAATATCCAACACCAGCTCATCGCCGGAAACATCCAATGCATCCAGAATCTTGGCCAATGTCCTTGGCTCAAGCAAAACCCGACCCTTGCCCAGTTCTACATTTCCGCCCTGATATGCGGCTTCGCGCTGCGCATCTGAAACGAATAATTCACGCGGAACACTAAGCATCGCCTCGATAATTGGGAATTTGGTCACATCCGACGGGCGAATTTGAGTGTCGACCATGATACGGCGGCGCTCGTTGAAATCTGTCATTTGGGGAATCTTTCGCTCTGTCAGTTTCCTCAGTTTTGCCACAACAACGCCGCCCCGGCAACGGTCAGAACGATGAAATACCTTACAGATATCCAGATGGACCGGAAATTTGCCCGACCGGACCGCCAAATAGCAGCAGCGCATTATTCTTAGATTTGAATTTCCAATCCCAAGCCGACTTTGAAGTATGTTTGCGGCTCACCGATTCGCACAAGCACACAATGGCGTATCGACAAGCGGTGTTAAGGCGGTGGATTCCGCGCGTTACACCCGCAGAGTTTTAGTTGAAACCAAGGTTATACGCGGGCTAGACAAGCCCCTCAAAAGAGGCGATAAGGCACGCCGAACAGACCCGGACCGTTCAGGAACCCTTACGATTCTTGCGACTATCCATCATGGATCTGAGACACGAGAACATACAGAGTTTGTTTTCACACCACGGATGGCGAGTTGGCGGAGTGGTGACGCAGCGGATTGCAAATCCGTGAACGCGGGTTCGATTCCCGCACTCGCCTCCAATAAAATCAATATGTTAGCCGATACAAGCTGAGCTTTAGACACATCCTAGACACACACAAAACCAAAAAGGAGACCGAAATGACCGATGAAGTCACTAGATTTCCGGTGAT
>JAHRVZ010000334.1 GCA_019090405.1 Paracoccaceae bacterium | reverse complement strand
TCGCTTCGCCCAGATCAAGCATCTTTTGCGGGGTATCTGCGATCTTGAACAATTCACGCGTGGCTTTGTTGACGCCAACATCCGTTGCCTGTGCGCTAAGGGCCACAGCGACGACCAGCGTATAGGCGTTCACATGATCCAGCTCGCCCTTGGGTTCGGGTTCGAATTCGTGAAATCGCGTAAAAATCTCGCGCATGGTATGATAGTCAAGTTGCTTTGCCATTTGTTGCGTATGCCTTTTAACCGTGCGTCGGGCAACACCCCGATGTTTGACCAAAGGGGGGATGCATTTGCTATCCAGCAGGTTCCGGGTCGCAACAGGTTCCAGGACAGGCTAAATTCATCAGGTGAACAGGAGAGTCCCAATGAACATGCAGCCCCAGGAACAAGGCTATCATTACGGTGTCATGCGTCGTGCGATTGAATTGATTGATGCGGGTGGCGAGGGTCTGACGCTGGATGAACTGGCGGCCCAGATGGATATGAGCCCGGCGCATTTTCAACGGCTGTTTTCGCACTGGGTCGGGGTATCGCCCAAGCGCTATCAGCAATACCTCACACTTGGCCACGCCAAAACCCTGATGCGCGAAAATTGCACAACCTTGCAAACCAGTCTTGCGACCGGCCTGTCTGGAAGTGGCCGACTGCATGACCTGTTCCTGCGCTGGGAATCGATGAGCCCCGGCGAATATGCGCGCAGCGGTGAAGGGTTGGTGATTTATTGGGGTTGGTTTGAAAGCCCCTTTGGTGCCTCGTTGGTCATGGGCACGGACAAAGGCATTTGCGGTATTGGCTTTGCTGCAGAAACCGGGGCCGAGGCCACGATGAAGGATCTAGTGTCGCGCTGGCCTAAGGCTGAATTCGTCAAAGACCCGATGATATTGCGCCCTTGGGTGACCAAGGCATTTGGCGCTGGTGATGGAACGCACGGCACGGCACCGCTTTATTTGATTGGAGCCCCCTTTCAGATCAAGGTCTGGGAGGCGTTGTTGTCAATCCCATCGGGACAGGTGACGACGTATTCTGATATCGCACAAGCCGTGGGCAATCCGGGGGCCGCGCGTGCCGTTGGAACTGCGGTTGGGCGCAATCCGGTCAGTTGGTTGATTCCATGTCACCGGGCCTTGCGCAAATCTGGTGGTTTGGGGGGCTATCACTGGGGGCTTGCTGTCAAACGCGCCATGCTGGCCTATGAAAGTGCGCGTGCCGAAGGTTAGTTCAGGCGCGACCTGTGAGATAATAGGTTTGCATATCACCTTTGCCCCGCACGGCAATCTTGTCGCGCTTTTGAAAGGTAAACTCTGCGTTCAATCGCTGTTGAAACTGGTCGCTGACATGGATCATGCCCGGTTCTGCGCACGCCTCAAGGCGACTGGCGACATTTACGGTGTCTCCCCATAGATCATAGGCAATTTTGCTGCGGCCGATAACGCCGGCCACAACGGATCCACAGTTAATTCCGATGCGCAGCGAGAACGGCTCGCCGTCGGATCGGGTAACTTTTGATATCTCGGACTGCATATCCAAAGCCATATTGGCAATTGCGCTATCGTGGTTCTTCATGGGGTCGGGCAGTCCGCCCACGACAAGATAGGCGTCACCGATGGTTTTGATCTTTTCCAGCCCATATTTCTCGGCCAACTCGTCGAACATCTGGAAAATGTCGTTCAGTTCCGACACCAGATCAACGGGTTTCATTATGTGTGAATAGGTTGTGTATTCAACGATATCAGCAAACAAAACACAAACATCGTCATGTTCATCTGCAACAACACCACGCTGTGATTTCAGCCGCTGAGCCACCTTGGCTGGCAGGATATTCAGCAGCAACGCATCCGCCTTTTGCCGTTCCTGCCGGGCAGATCGGACAAGGTAACTGGCGAAGGCAAAAATGATGATTGATGGAACACACAGATTCATCACAACAAAGAACATCCGCGCTGCTTCGGGCACAACCAGACCATGTCTGGACAAATAGCCGTCAAACGCCGCGGTCAAGGCAACGCATATCAAAAACACTCCCAGCCAGAAAAGCGACTGGCGCATGGTTAAGAACATCAGCGCAACCAGTGGTCCCATCGAGGCCCACGCCATCACAAATCCGGAATTATAAAGCCCGCCAACCGACCATTGAAAAGCTGTGGTCACGCCGATGATAAGGGCGATTTGGGCGGTGATGGCATAGCGGTAATTGCCAGTCACCTGTGACCAGACCAGCGCTCCTCCGACCAGAACCACAAATATCAGCGGCACCGCCGTGGCCAGAACCGCTCCAAAAACCAGGTAATACATCGCTGACCAGACCAGACCCGCCACGCAACAGGAAACGGCCACCAGAATGATCGCATTCTTTTCAGCGCGGGCATCGTCGGTTTCATTTGCGCGGGTCGCAAATACATTGTTTTTGCTTTGAGTCAGCATTCATTTGCCTCATGCGTTCAGCCAAACCAGAAGTATTGTACTATTGGCCAAGTCGCCATAGCGGATTGTTTTGCTGGTTTGAGCAAATGATCGCCGGCTTCATTTGCAGCCTTGCGAAATTGGGTCGCGGATGTGCTATACTGTCACAAATAGCTCCCGATCAACGGGAATTGAGCAAAGGCACTTACAAATGGATTTCAAAGTTTCTCTCGCTGTGGCTGTTGTGGCCCTTGGCGCGTGCACAGACCCCGCGACGTTGGGGTCTGGTGACGACCCCAACAAAAACGCCAAGGACGGCGCATTGATTGGGGCGATTGTCGGGACCGGCATTGGTCTGGCCACAGCAGGTGGAGACAAAGGAAAATCTGCCCTTATTGGTGCCGCTGCGGGGGCTGCAGCGGGCGGATTGATCGGAAATGAACTGGATAAACAAGCGGCAGAATTGCGCAATAATCTGGCCAATGACGGCATCTCGATTACCAATACCGGCGACAGCCTGGTCGTTTCCCTGCCCCAAGACATCACGTTTGACACCGACAGTTTCACTGTCCGTCCGTCGTTGCAGTCTGATTTGGGCACAGTCGCAGCGCATCTGCTTAAATACCCGGATTCCACGGTGCGGGTCGTTGGCCATACCGACAGCGAAGGCGACGCATCCTATAACCTTGGCCTGTCGCAGCGGCGAGCCAATGCTGTCGCGGATATCCTTCAATCCGATGGGGTGCCTTATAGCCGCTTGCAAACCAGCGGACGTGGCGAAGAACAACCCGTGGCTTCAAACCTGACCGAAGAAGGGCGTGCGCAAAACCGGCGTGTGGAAATCATTGTAGTACCGTACGCTAGCTAAGGCTTTGATTCAGTTCTGTTTTGGGACTGAATAAGCGGATTATACATTCACGCAAAGTTTGTCTTTTGTTGCAACTGAAAACCTGTAGGCTGTGTATTATGCTAAGCGTCTTAGACAAATCTTGTTTACCTGTATTACGGTCCACAATTGTATAGGCATCGTTCATGCCACATCGTTCATGCCACCGGGCCGTTTTGAACCTGCAACATATGAGTCAAACCAATGAACCGTTTGTTCCACGCCCCAATACTAATCTGTGCAACGATTATGTGCTGTCTCACGGCAGTTACAGTTTCAGCCCAATCATTGCCGGGTCGGGGCCAAAGCGAAACTGATTGGCGTTATTCGCTGGGCTTTTATTCGTTTTTACCGGTTAGCACGACAGGTACCTCAACCGTCAATGGGACATCGGCGCCTATTGATCTGGATTTAAGCGACGTCCTAGATCTTTTGGATTTCGCTCTTGCAGGTAAATTTGAAGCCTGGAATGGCAATTTCGGACTGATTGTTGATGCCAACTATGTTTCTATCGGGGCTGATGGACAGTTACCAAGCACGCCGGGTTCAACTTACACAGTCAATCTCAGGCAGAAGTGGCTTGCGGTTTTGGCGGCCTATCGGGTTGCAGATGGCGTTTACGGTGCAAACGATCAGCGCTTTACAGTTGATGTTCAGGGCGGCGCACGTTTGAATTCGCTTCGCCAGACCCTGAAGGTATCAACTTCTCTGGGTTCGCTTCCGACTGCTGGTGGCGACAAAACCTGGGTAGAGCCGGTGATTGGTGCGCGTGGTATGTGGCGGCTAAACGACAGATGGACAACCATAGCCACTTTTGATCTCGGCGGTTTTGGTGCAGGTGGCAACAAACTGCAGGTCGGAGCCGATATCGGGTTCGATTTTCAACCGTGGGACAATACTTCGCTTGTATTCGGGTATCAATATTTCAGCATGGATTTCAACACCACGCTGTCTGGTGGCGTCATGGCCTATGATGCGTACCAACATGGGCCGTATATCGGAGTGAATTTTCTTTTTTAACTGACGAGGTGAATAATTAGACTGGTTAAAGCCAGATATTTGGTTATTTTTTCGCAAAAACGCCCTTGCGTCCGGGTCGTTAAATTCCATCGTGATTGTCCGGGCTTCCCACTGTTGATCATTGGCAAGAAGCCCATCTTG
>JAHRVZ010000333.1 GCA_019090405.1 Paracoccaceae bacterium | reverse complement strand
TCGCCGCTGATGGTTTTCGCACGCTGGTCACGACGCTAACCAAACGCATGGCCGAAGACCTGACCGAATACATGCACGAACAGGGCATCAAAGTACGCTATATGCACAGCGATATCGACACACTGGAGCGCATTGAAATTTTGCGCGACTTGCGATTGGGCGCGTTTGACGTGCTGATCGGCATCAACCTGCTGCGCGAAGGCCTCGACATTCCTGAATGCGGGTTGGTGGCCATTCTGGATGCCGACAAAGAGGGCTTTTTGCGCTCTGAAACCTCGCTCATACAAACCATTGGCCGCGCGGCGCGAAATGCCGAGGGCCGCGTTATCATGTATGCGGACCGCATCACCGGATCAATGGAACGCGCATTGGGTGAAACGGATCGTCGGCGAGCCAAGCAAGAGGCGTATAATATAGAACACGGGATTACGCCGCAGACGGTGAAAAAGAACGTCGAGGATATATTGTCGGGTCTTTACAAAGGCGACACCGACATGTCGCGCGTTACCGCCACAATCGAAAAACCACTGCATGGTGCCAATCTTGAAGCTGTATTGAACGGTTTGCGCACCGACATGCGCAAAGCCGCCGAAAACCTTGAGTTCGAAGAAGCCGCCCGTTTAAGGGACGAAGTCAAACGATTGGAATCGGTCGATATGCTTGTGTCAGACGATCCAATGGCGCGGCAATACGCGGTCGAAAAGGCAAGCGAAGCCGCCGTGAAAACCCGCGGACGGTCCACCGCGGGAAGGCCGGGCCAGCATGGCGGGAATGTAAAGCGGCGAAGGCGGTAATCCGCTAGAACGTTTCGTATAGCATCCGAGTCAGGATACTGCGGGAAACGCCGACGCCACCTATATGTTTCATACGTTGATAATATTCACATTCTGCCCTTGGATAACTCCGCTTGGTGCGAAAATGCGGCGCCCATCAGCGTACCACATGCACCGCACAATCAGCATGACGCACAACCTGCGAAGCGGTCGAACCCAACAGCAAATCTTTCATACTGGGATGATGCGACGACACGATTATCAAGTCTACCGCATGAGAATCGGCCCAATCCAGAATCGAGCGACCGGAATGGCCTTCGATCAGCACACCTCGTGCGTTTGGAGTTTCACTGGCGATTTCATCCAGTCGTCCCTGAATTGCAGTTCGCGCTTCAAGCAAGTAATTTTCAGGCATGTATGAGACTGCATAATTCGGGATGTGTTCGATAACATGCAGAAAAGTAATGGAAGCGTCGGGCGCTGCCAACAGTTTTGCCACTTTCGTCGGGCCAAACACATCACGGTCTTCGTCAAACGAAATTGGTACAAGAATATTCTGGTACATGACATCTGTCTCCTTATGTATAGACTCAGTTTGCAACATTTGGCAGGTAAATGCATTGATTCAGGTCAGATAATTTTACTGACCACTAAAAACTGCGAAATCCACAACTTGTTACCGGCTTAATCCCAAGGGTAACCTTTGGTTAACCATGTGATCCGATGATCCGGGCAAAGGAGCCTTGATGCGTTGGATCGTCCTCGCCTGTGTGTTTTGTCTGATTGCATCGCAACCAGCACGGGCTGGCGCGTGGCTGCGCGACAAGGGCAAAGGGTTTTTTGCATTTAGTTCCACCATGTATGTAACCCCTCAGATATACCCGGCCCTGCCTCTTGTTGAGTATGACACCAGTATTTATGCGGATTACGGGCTGACATCGTGGTTAACCATGGGGATTGATGTTTATGAACAACCCGATCTTGGCGGCCATACCTTATTGTTCATGCGCCTGCCTATTTCAGCATCTGAAAGACAAAGCAAATTTGCATTTGAGCTGGCAATTGGGGGGCACCACAAAGGTGCAACCTGGGATCCGATGTACCGGATGGGCCTGTCATGGGGTCATGGGTTCAACAACTGGTTTGGTCCGGGCTGGCTGGCTGTGGATACTGCAATCGAACACATAGAAGGGCGTTCAGGGCCACTGCTCAAAGTTGACGCCGCCCTTGGATTGTCATCGCCCGACCGTATCCGGCCCATGCTGCAAATCGAGACTGCAGTTGCGCAAAATCTGCCGCTGATATGGAAATTGACTCCATCGCTGATAATCCCACGCAAAGGCAAATCGACATGGGTTATCGGGATTCAACAGCGATCTTTTGGAACGCCTCGCACCGGGCTTAAACTTGCCCTTTGGAGAAAATTCTAGCGGGTTGAAGCATTGATCTTAGCGTCATAAGTTGCCGCAATGAAAAACCCCATCCAACCGACAAACAACACCGCACGTGATCTTGCGCAATCCCTGTTATGCAATGCCCGGTTTGCCGCTCTTGCTGTGGTTTTGTCGGATGGTTCGCCCCTTGTCACGCGTATTGCATTTGGACAGTCGGCAAGCGGGCAAGCCCTGACACTTGTGTCAGAGCTTGCTATGCACACAAGGGCATTACAGGATAATCCCGTCTGTTCCGTGTTGATCGGAGAGCCCGGAAACAAAGGCGATCCGCTGTCTCATCCGCGCCTGTCGTTGCAGGCCACAGCGACATTTGTTCCGCATCATTCGGGCCTGTTCAAAGACATGGCCGCGCATTATCTGCGCGACCATCCAAAGGCCAAACTTTATCTTGGTTTGACCGACTTTTCGTTTGTGTTGTTCAACGTCAACACGGGTCATCTGAACGCCGGGTTCGGCAAAGCATTTACACTAAACCCGGCGGATATGGGGCTGACGGGTTAAAGACCCGCCAACCTATTCATCAATACGGACCACCACGGTGACGTCACCACGCATCGCTTCTTCCCAGACCAATGTCGCCTGATCCAGGTTCGCACCCTGCTCGGCATGCGTAATGGGCATGCTGAATTTGTTTACCGATGACGCGTTGCGGATATTGTCCGTTGCAACAACCGAATCCACACCGCGCACCCGTCCGCCGAACGGCAATTCATCGTCGGTATCAATCGTCCAGGTCGTCGCGTTGCTGGACTGTGTATGTTTGATTCGCAACGGGTTGGTCACCTGTTTGCTGATTGCATGAAACGAATTCCCGTTAAACAAAACGTTTTTAGTTCGGCTGAAATCGAGATCTGCAAAACTGGTATCCACCCTTTCCACACGGTCAATTGTTCCATTCAGGCTGCGGAATTTGTTGCCGGTGATGCTAACCCCGTTCAGAAAATGCCCTGAACCGTGAGGTTTGACAACGATATAGCTGAACCAAGAAGCGACATCGCCAGACAGAAAAACATTATCGCCGATGCTAAGGGCGCTAAAGGAATATCCAGTGCTAAAATCCGGTGTGGAATCGCGTTCATTGGTCCACTCGATAAAGCAATTATCAATGTAGTTACTGTTCACGACTGTGCTTGTATGTTCGTCAGCCAGAACCAACCCCGCCGAACGTACGCCGCCCGACACGCTGTCGCCCTGAAAGAAATGGTTGCCCATAACAACACTGTTGGCCCCACCCAATACCGCGAAATGATAGAATTTGGTCGCCCTGTTGTTGCGTAGTTTAACATCATTGGCATTCGTATTGATGGCAATCGAGCTTCGATCCGACACGTCCAACGAATCTTCGGATGTCAGAAACTGGCACCGGTCGATTAGCATGCCCTGACACCCGTCCCCAGAGGACGTTATTCCACGGTCTTTCGGACGCGTGAAAAAGCAGTCTTTTACATGAAAGATCAAACCATTGGGGGCCAACATGATGCCGCTGCAGACACTGTTGCACTGAAACTCGATTTCGGACAGAGTGAACTTGGAAAGAGAACTCATGCCGCTGAAATCAATCAGATATTTGAACCTTCGAAAGGTAAAGTTCTGGGTTCCTTCGGCGTCAAAAAGCGGTGCGTTCAGGGTGATTTTACCAGCTCCGACATCTATGGAACGCACATAGATCTCACGTCCGACACCATTGCCTTCAACCAGCGAGCCAACCGGAATATTGGCGACATTGCTCACATTGCTTAGCGTGCGACTGTCGCTTGCGACATAGGTCGCATTCGAAGTGGTGACTTCTGTGTCCCATGCAGTTGTTCCGCTTGCCTCGATCTGGCCATTGCGGATCACGCGCCGGGTTGCATAGCTGGATTTGTTCGGAATTGCGGCGAACACATCCAGAGGTTCGGAAATTGTGATCTTGCGCCCACACATGTCCAGCGAATCATGATCTGCATTGTTCAACAACGCCTGAAACGCCTTTTTGAATGCAAGCTCTTCGTTGCCAAAGGCCTGAATATAGATCGGCAAATCAAAATTCTTGGTCAAAATCAGCATTTTGTCGGTCGGCATGATCACTGTGCCTTCGAACCGAACCACCGAATTGAACGTGACGCTTTCGCCCAGATAGTACGTGCCACCGGACACCAGAACCTCGCGCCCGTTTGCAGCATCATCTGCCGCATCAAACGCGGCGGAATCATCGGTAATACCGTCCCCGACTGCACCATAATCACGCACGTCCACCATGCTCATCATATCGCGTAGAAAGGCGCTGGTGATATCGACGATTTCAATGTCGTCTATGCGCACAACACCACCGGTTGATCCGGTCAGGTCCAACCCGAAATGCCCGTACAAGGCGGCACCACCCCAGACCATATCAACACCATTGCGCAAACCGGTCCCGACAATTGCGGATACTTCGACAACATCGCCATAACTGGCAAGCGTGGTGGTCGGCCCGACTTCGATCGCCCCGTCCACATGAGAGCCTCCGGCCCCTCCGGCCCAGCCCGCAATTCGTACTGCCGGAAGATTACCACTGATCGCTTTGATTTTAGCTTTGATCTGCAAATAACATCCCGGTAGCAACGGAGTTTCACCCATATACCGCAGCTGTTGTACAGATTCGGTTTTTAGCAATTCCAGACATCCACCGAAATCCTGATCCGATGGAACATATGCCGCAAATTCCTCAGTGTCATATGTATCAGATCCCGGTGTCCCATCGCCGCTTGACCAAACGTCCAGGCCTGCTTCGAACTCTGGTGGCATCAGCAGCACGCCATCGGTGATTGTCTTGTTCATATCGTATCCCTTTTCCCAGATCAGGCCACCTGCACGCACAACCGCACATACGAATGGCCGCAATTTTCCTGATTTCCCACAAAACCGGGACGCGCCCGGACGTGGCCAAGGGGGTATCAATCAAGGGTTAATCTGCGCTCACACCACCGTAACGGTGCCTGGGCAATCAGCGCTAAAGCACGAACCGAAATGCGCGCTTCAGCTCGTCCACGCCACTGGATGCATACCAGCGACCATGCGCTACAATAATCCGCTCAGGCGCCCAGCCGATCATCAGATCGACCGCTTTTCGCAACTCATCTTTGCCATTCCGAAACGTACCGCGCATGTCAATCGGCATCTTGCCATCCGGGTCAACAATTCCCGCAAGGCGTGCAATCATCCGCATCCACCAAGGCAAATTCTTGGTCTCAAAGTTCTCAATCAAATCCGTCAGGATCAATGTCTGCGAACTGCGGTGAAAAAACACTGCTTCTCGGTGAATATCGCTGCCATTTACAATCTGCTGTTCGATTTCACCCTGCCAGGGCGCTTCGGCGGTTTCACCCAGATCATGGTCAAACCGCACTTTCATTCCTTTGCTTTCAGCCCGCTCTCTAACACCCGGAGCCGCCCAACTTGTCGCGTCTGGAAACTGCTTCTGCCATTCATTGACGTATGCATAGTGTATCCAGTTTGGTGCAATGAGATGACGTACAGGGCCAAGTCCGTTGAGTTCACCAATCAGCCCGGCATCCAGCTTGGTGGGCGAATGCACCCAGATGTCGCCGTTCTTCTGGCGAATGACTGTGGCGCGTGTCGAAAATGGCAGCCCATAAAATCGGATCATCGGGCCGTCGACAACCCAGATGTCCTGCGCGACCGGTTTCAACGTATTCAGCGGTTCATAACCCGTCATATCCAGACACCAATCCTTATAAATTTCACCCGTAAAGCGCACCCCAGCGTTCTATCAAGGCTTGCTGCAAGGCTTTGGATTTTCGATTCCATGTCCGTGCGCCCTGCGGCACTTCGCGGTCTGCGCGCTTTATCCGGCCTCGGGTCGCGGTGTCTGCTGTGAAAATGGCAAAGGCAAGTTCTCGACCATCGGCGGCTGTCATAAAGCCCGCCAACCCAGACACAAAGTTAAGCGTGCCCGTCTTGGCATCCACCTTTATCGGATGCGATTTGATGACACGCCGGTTTGCATCCCGCATGGCAAATGGCTTTAGCAATGGCTTTAGAACGCCACGCTTGCGCACCTGCACCAATGCGTTAACCAACCCTTCAGGCGTCATGCGCGACGCATCGCCAAGCCCAGAATGATCGACCATTTTTGTGCCCGTCATGCCATAGCGTTTAGCGGCCCATCGGCTCATCTGTGCCGCGGATGCCTTCAGAGAGGTCGGTTTGCCACTTTGCACCGCACTTGCCGTCATCCCAACCATTTCCGCAGTAAGGTTGTTTGAGTATTTTAGCATCCCCTTGATGATAAGGCCCAGCGCCTTACTGTGATGCTGCACCACCGTTTGCGCATCTTTGGCCAGAGATCGGTCAACTTTGGCTGTCGGCAGCACAATCCCCTGAGTCCGCGCAAGCGTGCGAAACACATCCCCGGCATAAAGGGCCGGCTTGCGCACCGGCAACCAGCGCGCGCCCCCGTTCCCCAACGCCTGACTTGCGACAGTCCATTGATCCGCGCCATTTCGATCAGCATAGGTATAAACCGGCACACGCCTGTTCACCACTTTCATGCGGGCCATCTGGACTTCTGGTCGATAGCGTTCTGTTCGGGCATCCATAGTCACGCCATACCCGTTTGAGCCGCGCTTCCATTCAAAATGCACCCGGTTATAGTTCAGTGCGATTCCAGACACCGCAGGGCTGTATCCCAACTGATCCGGCTGCTGTGCGTCAATGCTGTGAACATGTGGTAAAAAGCCGTCATAAACCAGAAATGCGCCGCGAATTTCTCGAATGCCCGCTGATTTCAACCCCGCCGCCAACGACGCCAGATTATCCGTGGTCAATGTCGGATCACCGCCACCCACAAGGATCAGGTCGCCCGACAAAATACCGTTCTGCAATTGCCCGGTGGTCATAAGTCGTGTGGTAAACCGGTATTCAGAGCCCAAAACCTCAAGCGCATAAAGCGTTGTCAGAGCTTTCGCCACACTTGCCGGAGGTAACGCCCTGGTGCCATTGATCTCTTCAAGCAGACCTCCGGATTTGGCATCAGCCACAGCAAACGCAACCGCGCCGCTTAGTCCCGCTGCCTGTATAAGTGCGCCAGCCCCGGCATCAACGCGCGCCGCTGGTTTGCCGTTGCGCATCTGCGGCCGTAGGGACGATGTTGGCGCATTCGCAACCGCAGAGCCGGCAATTGTGGCAGCCCCTAAACCCGATAAAACAAACCGACGTGATACATTCTTGAACATGTCGCACTTAACCGCAGCTTGGCGTTCTAAACAAGCGCGGCAATATCGCTTTTTGCGGTTTGTGGCAGGGATCAATGTGGAACCCCGCCCAATTCCCGCGCGGTCAATCAGCGTTCCAATCTCCCTGCGCCCGGATCGCAGTCGATGAATGATCAACCATCGGCATATTCACAAAACACCATGCCGGAGCCACCGCCCGCGCCAGGCTATGGCTTGCAGTACCATCAATTCGATACTGACGATAAATCTGCGCGGCCTGGGATGTGCGCGCCGAAATCCGGTCTCCGGGTCTTGCCAAGACACCCACCGGCACCCTGTCCATGATCGACCGCCAGTCCTTCCACAAATGCAATTGCGCCAGATTGTCCGCCCCCATCAACCAGACAAACCGCACTCCGGGGTAAATTTCGCATAGCACCGCCAACGTATCCGCCGTTGCCTGCGTTCCTAACCGCGCTTCGATATCCGTTACCTTCACCCTTGGATGCTGCATCACCGTGCGTGCGTGCGCCATACGATCCGCCAAGGGCGCTGGTCCTTGTGATTTCAAAAGATTACCGGGGCTGACCAACCACCAGACCTGATCCAGCCCAAACAGTTT
>JAHRVZ010000332.1 GCA_019090405.1 Paracoccaceae bacterium | reverse complement strand
GAGAGGTGGCCGAGTGGTCGAAGGCGCACGCCTGGAAAGTGTGTAGGCGGGAGACCGTCTCCAGGGTTCGAATCCCTGTCTCTCCGCCACCTACCCCAGTCTCTGTGAACACCTCCGGCATTTCCCTGTTTTATCCCTATTTTCCGGGTGCTGGCGCCGTGCCATCTCTGTCGGAGACACTTGTGATCCTGCCTATCAGCTCGACTATTCGCCGCAGTCTCTGTCGGCAGCATCACGCGCTTCGGTTAGGCCTAATTTCCCTGCTAACAGGGAATTAACAGGGAAATTTTGCCAAAATCGCTGTTTTCGACCCAAATCGCGCGTCAATAACCGCCAAGTATCAATGCGTTACGAGTGATTTCCCTAGGTAAATCAACAGGGAACCTGTTTTCCAATTATCAGGGAAGTTTCCAAGGGGAACAGGGAATGACGCGCGCAGATTAGGGGTAGTTTAGATCCCCGCCAAACCCGTAAAATTGCGCCTGCCTATAGACCGCGTCGCCAATCTGAACATCTGGTGTGACGCAAATCCGATGGCCGCGGGAGAATGGGTTGCCGCCCTAGGTCCGCCCCGATTTGAAGTGATGCCGCTTTGACCGCAATCGCAGTTCCGACGTCTTGCGCATGACTGCATTCAGGCAGCCAAGCTGGACGTAGAGCTGGAAGATCGCCGCCACGGTCTTCGCCTCGTTTTGACTGATCACAAGGCTGCGGGTCTTCGGGTCGGGGTGTGGATCATAGCCAAGTGGCGGCACTCCACCCATCCACATACCCTTCTTCTTGGAGGCCGCGATCTTGTCGCGGATACGTTCGGCCGTGACCTCACGTTCGAACTGGGCGAAGGACAAAAGCACATTGAGTGTCAGTCGACCCATGGAAGAGGCGGTATTGAAGGCCTGGGTCACAGAAACGAAGGAGCAGCCTGCGGCGTCAAAGCGCTCCACAAGTTTTGCAAAGTCGGCCAGAGAACGGGTCAGCCGGTCGATCTTGTAGACCACCACCATCTGGATGTGACCCGCGTCAATATCGTCAAGCAAGCGCTGCATCGCAGGCCTGACGAGCGTGCCTCCGGAGATGCCACCATCGTCATAGCGGGTCTTGTCAGGAACCCAGCCCTCATGCCGCTGGCTGGCGATGTAGGCTGCACAGGCCTCGTGTTGGGCGTCGAGCGAGTTGAAGTCCTAGTCGAGCCCTTCGTCTGAGGATTTGCGCGTATAGATCGCACAGCGGATCCGCGGCTTGGTCATCTGGCCGCCGCTCCCTTCAGACCAAAGAACCGCGGCCCGGACCATCTGGTGCCAGTGATGGCACGGGCGATCGCCGAAAGGGATGAATGGCGCTGGCCGCCCCACAGGAACCCACCCTCAATGACATCGACGGCGTGTGTTACGCCGTTCCATTCCCGAGTTAGCCGTCCGCCCAAAGGCTGCATTCACCATTCTGACCGGTTGAATCCGCCCAATATTGTTCACACGACTATCAGAAAATCCTGCGTCAGCATGGCTTCAAAACCACCATGAGTGGCAAAGGCAATTGCTATGATAATGCGGCGATGGAAATTTTCTTCAAAACCATCAAGGCCGAGTTGATCTGGCGGCAGTCCTGGCAAACCCGCAGAGCCGCTGAGATCGCCATCTTCGAATACATCAACGGCTTCTATAACCCGCGTCGCAAACACTCGACGTTAGGTTGGAAAAGCCCTGTGGCATTCGAACGAAAAGCCGCCTAAATGAGTACCCTGGGCGGAACAATACCGTGACAGGTCCAGGCGTCGGTGGCTCCAGATTGTTCCGGCCCTGCTATCCGTAAATTGGGCGCGTGGTCGTCACACCTTGGTGACCTGAACTTTCGCCTTACGCACATGGGCCAGTGTGCTTAGTCCAAGGTCGTCAAGGATCACGTAGATAGCCGGAAGCGAGAACAGCACGATCAGGCCGGCCGCAAGCAGTCCGAACACAAGACTACTGACCAGCGGGGTCAGTATCTGGGCCTGAAGACTTGTTTCGGTCAATATCGGCAGCAAACCAGCGGTTGTCGTCGTGGTGGTCAGAAAGATCGCCCGGAACCGGGCGCGCACGGCGCGCGATGCGGCGGCGGCGGCTGATTGTGTCTCGTCGATCTCGTGCTTGACGAAATCAACCAGCAGGATCGAGTTGTTTACCACCACACCCGCCAGCGCCACGAACCCTAGCATGCTGGGCATCGAAAAATTCAGCCCCATCGCCATGTGCCCGAATATCGAACCGGACAGTGACAGCGGGATGACCAGCATGACGATGATCGGTTCTATGTACGAGCGAAACAAAAAACTGAGCAGAAGAAACACGCCGATCAGCCCGATCATAAAACCTTTCAACATGGATTTCTGGGTTTTACCTGCCTCGGCATTCTGGCCTTCGACATCCAATTCGATGCCTGGAAAGCGCGCCAGAAGACCGGGTATGAAACGGGTCTGCGTGTCATTGACGATCGCGTTGGCGTTGGCAATTCTCGTGTCGATCGTGCCCTGAACCGTGACCGTTCGGATGCCGTTTTCCCGGTTGATGCGGCTGACCCCGCGGCCGATTTCAATATCGGCCACCACGCTCAGCGGCACGTTGGACCCGTCGGTGCCGGTGATAATGAAATCGTCAAAGGCCCGAAAACTGCCCTGATTTGTCGAGGCAAGCCGCGAGACAACTTCGATAACCGTGCCATTCACCTGCATTTCACTGATGGTGGTGCCGAAATAGGCGGCGCGCAACTGGTCGGCGATCATCCCGGCGGTGATCCCCATCGGCCCGGCGGCGACCTTCAGGGTGACCTGCAATTCGCGTTTGCCAGGGCGCAGATCGTCAAGGACCGAGGTGACTCCCTGATATTGCCAGATCCAGTCCTGCAGCGCGCGCGAGGCGGATTTGAGTTGTGTCAGATCATCGCCCTTCAGGCGCATGTCGATGGCAACGCCTGCCGGGCCGATGGTGGATTCGGCGTATTTCAGGCTGACCACGTCCGGCAACGGTCCGACATTGTTGCGCCAGAGTTCCATGATCGCATCCGGACGGCTGGACCGGAGCGCCGATGGCAGCAGGTCAACGCTGATTGTGGCCACATGGGCACCGGATTCAAACGCATCCCTGTTTACTCCGTAAAACACCGACACATGTCGGATCAGGTCGGCCCCTTCGGGTTGCTCGGGCGAAAGTTCGGAATTGACGCGCTCTAGTCCATCCTCAAGCTGGGCAATGATGTCTTCGGTACGCGCCAGCGGTGTGCCCTGGGGCAACAGAACCCGCGCAACAATTGTGTCGCCATCAAGTTCGGGAAAGGCGGTAAATTTCAGATAGCCCCCGGCGATCATCGCGACCGACACGAAAAATATCATGACTGTCAGCCCTGCAACTGCATAGCGCCAACGAATTGCCAGATCGGCAAGCGGCCCGACAAGCCGTTCCCGCGTCCAGTTCATCGCTGTTTCGACCCGTGCCCGTATGCCGCTGTCTGGACGCGGGGTTTCAAGGGCGTGGATCAGGTGATGCGGCAGGATCAAAAATGCCTCGACCATCGAGACCGACAGCACAAACAACATCACCACCGGAACAACCTTTAGCACCGCGCCCAGATCACCCGACAGGAAGGCGAGCGACCCAAAGATCATTGCCGTCGTTCCAAACGAGGCCAGCACGTTGGGAAAAACCTGCTTCGCACCCTGAATTGCTGCCTCAGTGGCGCTTAGCCCTTTTTCACGCAGTCGGGCGATGTTTTCCGAGATGACAATGGCGTCATCCATCAATAGCCCTATGACGATCAGCAAGCCAAGCGTGGTCATCAGGTTCAGCGAATAGCCTAACAACCCCATCAACGCGACGCCGCCCATGAACGACACCGGCAGGCCCATCGCCACCCAGAATGCAAAGCGAAAACCAAAGAACAACCAGAGCACGCCAAACACCAGGGCCAGCCCTTGCAGGCCATTGACGATCACCAGCGACAGACGCTCGCGTACCACCGAAACCCCGTCGGTGGTGATTTCCATGCTCACACCGGGCGGTGCCTGCGCACGCTCGGCCGCAAGGAACGCGGTCAGCGCATCAATGACCCGCAGCGAATCCTCAGATCGGGTCTTGGTGATGTCCAGGATCGCAGCCTGCCGACCATCGAACAGGACGCTATCATCATCCAGTTCGAAACGCCGGGAAATATCGGCAATATCGCCCAGCCGCACCTGTCCGCCACCCACAGAAGAGCGCACGATCAGATCCGCCAGACTGGATGCCGTCTGGCGTTCCTCGGCAACCCGGATCAACAGGGTTTCGTTTTGGGTTTCCAGATTGCCCGCAGGCAGATCCAGGCTGGCGGCCCCGACCACGCGGGCGATATCGGACACGGACACACCAAACTGTTTCAGTGCCTCTGGTTTAAGATCAATGCGCAGACCCAGCGTTGAAAACCCGCTGATATCCACTTTGGGGATGCCGCCCCAGCGCAGCATCCGTGTGCGCACATCTTCGGCGTAATCCTTTAGTTCCGGTCGGGTCGATGGCCCTGTGATGGCAACCGAGGCAACAAAGTCGGTCAGGCCAAGGGGTTTGACCCGTGCGGCTTCGGCCCGGTCGGGAAAGTCGGTGATGGCGTCTATTTCGGCTTTGACATCGGCCACGAAAGCCTGGAAATCATTGCCTTCGCGCATTCTGACAATCGCGCGCGCCGAGCCCTCACGCGCCTCGCAGGACTGGCGTTCGATACCGGTCACCGCGTCCATCGCGTTTTCAATCCGCTCGCACAGCGCACTTTCCACATCCTCGGGGCGGGCGCCGGGATAGGGCACCAGAACCTCGACTTCGTTTGGGTTTTTGCGCGGAAAGGTCTCGCGTAACAGGCCGGGGCTGACAACCAGACCAACAGCCAGAAACAGTACCATCAACAGGTTGGCGATGGTCGGATGACTGGCAAAGAACCGGATCATTTCGATGGTCCTTCGGCGGCTAGCTGCGCCATCAGAGTGTCGTCCTGTGTCACATCCAAAAGCAGACCGGAAATGACCGGGCTGACATCGCTGACAACCACTTGCTGGCCTTGCTCCAGCCCCTCGGTAATCAGCGCAATCCCGTCCTGAACCAGAAACGGGGTTACCGGCATCAGTGTCAGCCGGTTATCATCCCCGGCGATCAACAACTGCCCGCTGCGCAATGCGCTGCGTGGAACCACGATGCCGGTCACGGGTTCGGCGCGTAGGATCGCCCTGACAAACATTCCCTTGGCCAAGGGCGGGCGTTTGCCCGGCTCGACGCCGGAATAGGCCGTTGGCACCTGCAGGATCACGCCCACCGTGCCGGTCTTTTGGTCGATGATATCACTGATGCGATCCACCACCGCGGGCCAATGCACAATGTCGTCGCCAAGCAGCAACTGAACCTCTGCGGAAAGCGCGAGTTCATGCAGTTTCTGTGTCATCGTTGTCGGATCACCGGAAAATGTCCCGGCCTCAGGGCGGGCGGATTGCAACAGTACCAGCAACTCTGCCACCGACACCTGGGCCACCACTTCGGCGGCGTCGATCCCGTCCAGTACTGCGCTGGTCTTGCCGACACTCAGATACTGTCCGGCCTCGACCGAGACGGATGCGACCCGGGCGGCGAATGGCAATGTCAGCTCGGTTCGGGACAGGTTCAGCTTGGCGGTTTCAAGGGCGGCCTGATACACGGCGGTCTGTTGCAATTGCACTTCGCGCTGGGTCGGCAGCAGGGCCAGTGTGTTTTCAATGGCCTGAACCTTTTGACGCTGCGCCAAAAGCAAGGCCCGTGCGTCGTCCAATGAGTTTTGCGAAACCGCGCCACGGGTAAACAGTTTCTCAACGCGCGCAAGGTCGGCCACTTTCAGCGCCTGCGCTTCTTTTTCGATCATCAGGGCCGAGATCTGATTTTTCTCCGAAACCTCCAATTCCGTCAATACGGCCTCGACGGCGCGAATATTGGCAAGGGCCTGTGCGATCGCAAGGTCGTAATCCGCAGGCGACAGGCGCAAAAGCACTGACCCCGCTGGCAGTATCGCACCTTTCTCAAGATCGGGATTCACGTATTCAACGGTGCCACCGACCTGCGCAATAGCCTCGTAAGTCCGGGCAGGACTGGCCAGCCCAAACCCGATAACCATGGGCGACACCGAACGTTCAGCGGCCACAATCACCCGCACGTCAACGGCCCTCTCAACCAGAGCCTTGCGTTCGGGCGGCGTTTTGGTAGCGACCATATAGCCAAGGAAACCCACACCAAGGGCCACCAGAGGAACAGTGATCAGGGCCAGTTTCCAGCGGTTCTTCATTCTATTTCTCCCTGTCGTTGCGTGAAGGCCGACAGTTGCAAATCCAGCAGCCTTTCACCGTTAGCCAGCAGAACCGACGGGTCGCGTGTCACCATCATCCGCAGAACCAGACTTTGGATGACCCCGAAGATCAAGGTTGCCAGGTCAGTCGCGTCAATGTCGGTCCTGAAACTGCCATCGCTCTGAGCGGCCTTGATGGCATCGGCCAGTTCATTGAAAAACCCCGTCATGGCAGGCATTATTTCATCTCTCACGGCATTTTGCGCGCCCTTTGGGTCCCGTGCCACCATGAATTCCGGCAAGGCAGGTGTCGCGTGAACCAGCTGCAAATGCCCCAAAATCAACCGGCGTAGGCGTTTGATCGGGGTCTCATCCCGGTTCGTCGCATCCTCAATGTTCGCGGTAATCTGGCCGCTAAGGGTGCGGGTGGCCGAACGCCAGATGTCGTCCTTACGCGGGAAATGTTTGTAGATCGCCGGTTGGGTCAGACCAAGACAATCTGCAATCATTCCGGTGGTAACCCCCTCAGGTCCTACTTCGAAGGCAAGGGCAAGAGCCGCCTGCACGATCTCGGCCTTGCGATCCTCTGCCGATTTGCGGACCCTCATGACCGGCGTCTGGCCTGCATCAAGGCGATGGTGATCGCCACCCATACACAGATTCGCAGCACCAGCGCACCGACAGTGCGCATTTCATAGGCCTGGCCCTGAGCCACCAGATATCCGAACCCCAGCGCCGTCAAACATGTGGTCGCTGCTATGACTGCAGCCAGACCAACGGCCCAGCCTTGTCGCAGCCAGATACCTGCCGCTGCGACGATATACAGAAATCCCGCCAGAAAGTTAAACCAGACCACGAAGGGTACGTAATTACCGGCCATGCTTTGTGCCTGTGAGGATCCGAACAGGACATTGCCCCCGGAAAATACCGTCACCACCCCGAATATCATCGCCAGGATCGCGACAGGTCTGATCCATCGGGCAGATGCGGGCAGTTGTGTGTTGGTGGCAGTCATTTCTGGAACCTCCTTGAGATTATCTTGAAGCGAGGGAGTAAAGCCGATTAGGTTAT
>JAHRVZ010000331.1 GCA_019090405.1 Paracoccaceae bacterium | reverse complement strand
TGTCCCAGCTGCCCATATCGCCTGAGCGGAAAAACACAGCACCTGCATCATCGCGCCAGATATAGTCATCCGTCAGATCATCGCGGCCAAAGTAACCAGTCATCATGGTTGGGCCGCGGCCACAAATCTCGCCAACCTCTCCGTTGGCAGCTTCGCAGCCATCCGTGTCAATCAACCTAATATCCGTCGCAGGGGCGGGGGTGCCAACCGTGTGCAATTTGTCTGGAAATTCATCGGCAATCAATACAGTCACGCCGCCGCCTTCGGTCAGCCCATAATATTCAATAAGTTTTCCGGGGAACCGTGCCAGAACATCGGCTTTGACATCGGCTCGCAAAGGTGCCGAAGTCGAGAATTTGAGGCGCATAGAGCCAAGGCCGAAATCATCAAAGTCAGCCACCTCCATAATCCGTTTATACTGGACCGGAACCAGCATCGTATGGGTAATGCGTTCGCTTTCAACGATCTCAAGATAGCGCCGTGCATCGAATTTCGCCATCAGATGAACGGTTGACCCCCCTGCCAGAGTTGGCAGGAAAGATACCAGCGTGGTGTTGGAATATAGCGGTGTCGACAGCAACGTGCGGGCGTCATCGTCATACCCATTGGCATGCACACGATCCATCTGTGCCGCCCTCATCCAGTGGTTATGCAGGATGCCCTTTGGCGTGCCTGTGGTGCCCGAAGAATAGATCAGATTGCAGGCATCTTTCATGTCGATCGGGATCAGCGGGTCGTTTGTGCTGGCAGCGGCCAAGGCGGTTTCATAGTCCTCAAACCCATCGGCGCTGAAATCCATGGCGATTTTGCGCAATGGCAGGTCGGCCAAAAACGGAGCAACCAGTTCGACATATTGCTGCGCCAGAAACAGAACGTTCGCCCCGCAATCAAGTAGCATTTTGTGCAATGCATCGGATGAGGCCATTGACGACAGGGGTGTCGTGCAGGCTCCGGCGCGCAAGGATCCGATCAAAATCTCGGCGTAGGCTGCCGAATTTGGTGACAGCACCGCTACGCGGTCGCCATTGATCAGACCTCCATTCAAAAGCACATTGGCCACGCGGTTAACGCGGCTGTCAAACGTGGCCCAGCTTAGCCTTGTTTTTCCGCAGACGATGGCTTCGGCGTCAGGGCGCAGTTTGGCGCTGGCGCGGATCATGTCCACAACTGTTTCAATAGGCGGGTCTTCGGGGGCAGGGGCGTGTATTGGGATCATTCAGGGTGGGTCCATCATCAGCTAGCAATCGGGATCGTTTGTCGGCGGGACCACTTTGGCAGATAGTGAACAAGTGCACTAGTGATTGTTCGCTAGGTTCAATTGTTGTGGCCTAGTCGGCGCGTGCGGGGTTTCAGCCAGCCGGAAACTCACATTGGGTGGGTGATGTCAGGTAGATTTGCGAAACAATCGGGTCATGTCGAACAAATCATCCAGCCGGTCATAGCGATCTTTGGTCTGTGGCCAGCTTTGTTCTTGCGTGGCCGCGATCAGCGCCTCAAGCAGCATCATGGTGGCGATGTTTGAATCCCACGCTGACGGAACCTCGCCCCAGCAATGAAATGTTTGCGTGGCAATCCGGGTCGCGGGAGAGCCCCATTGATCGGTCAGCAAAATCACCTTTACGCCACGATCCGCTGCCAGACCGGCAAGCCGGTGCAGGTTGGTCTCGTAGCGGCGAACATCGAACATAAGCAATGTTTCACCCGGTTTCATATCCAGCACGTAATGCGGCCAGGTGGCCGAAGATGATGTCATATGCGTCACGTTTGGCCGGATCGTCTGGAAATGGGTGAATGCATAATCAGCAAGCGCGCGGGTGATGCGCCCACCTACGACATAAAGCTGATGCTCTGTCGCGGCCAACTGGCGAACGGCCGCTTCAAAATTGGCGCTGTCCAAATTGGCAAATGTCTGGCTCAGGTTGCCCATCACCGCATCGCCAAACCGATTGATGATATGATCATCCGGCGACTCGGCTGCCCAGTTCGCCCGGCGCTGGGTTGGGCCTGAAACCTTAGCCTCGACTTCCTGGCGCAGCGCTTGATGGAATTGCGGAAACCCCTTGAACCCCAGCTTTTGCACCATGCGCGCCGCGGTCGGAGTCGATACTCTGGCATCCTGGGCAAACTTTGTGATCGAGGCCAGCCCAGCTGCCGGATAATTCGCCAGAAGCACCGCGCATAGTTTGCGTTCTGACGTCGTCAGAGAATCAGAGTGCTCGCGGATACGCTCGCGTACGGTTTTGCCCGAATTTGGCACCAAACCCTCCTGTTATGTTCGCCCATGTTTTAGGCAGTGGCCCACAAATTACAGCCATGTTGTCTGAAATCAGAAATTAGTATGAAAGTATATTGACAGAGAATGTGAGAATTGAAAGGATTATTACAGTCAAGAAAGTTCTTCATGTCATCTGTCGCGGAAATCTGGTCCGGTTCACCGGTTAAAACGTATAATGCCGATGGGGCAGGGGCGGTTGTATTGGTGTGCGAGCATGCCTCAAACCACTTTCCAGATGCGTTTGGCGATTTGGGGCTGGATACTGTCACCCGGCAAAGCCACGTGGCGTGGGATCCGGGTGCGCTGGATGTTGCACTGGGGTTGTCGGCGGCGTTGGATGCGCCATTGCTGGCCGGCACGGTGTCGCGCCTGCTGTATGATTGCAACCGTCCTCCTGAGGCAGAAAGCGCAATACCCGTTAGGTCAGAAACGTTTGAAATTGCTGAAAACAGCGCGTTGAATGAACAGCAGCGACAGGACAGGGTTGCAGGCATTTACTTGCC
>JAHRVZ010000330.1 GCA_019090405.1 Paracoccaceae bacterium | reverse complement strand
CTCGCCCCCGGTGTGGATTTCCCGCGCGCTCTGGTCGATGGCCTGACCCAGCGGGTTTCTGATCAATCGCCCGAGGCGTTGGCCCGCACCCATCTGATCGTCAATACACGCCGCATGGACCGCCGTATTCGCTCGCTTTTCAAAGACGGCCCTCCACGATTGTTGCCCAGAATTTCCCTGTTAACCGAACTTGAGGATATCCGCGACACGGCCGTGCTGCCTCCTGCGGTGTCGCCTTTGCGGCGGCGGTTGGAACTTGCGCAGCTGATTTCGCAATTGCTGGACCAACAACCAGATTTGGCTGCTCGTGCATCGCTTTATGATCTGGCCGACAGCCTTGCCGGGTTAATGGACGAAATGAATGGCGAAGGCGTCATCGCCGACACAATTCGTAAACTGGACGTGACCGACATGTCCGGCCACTGGGCTAGGGCGCAAGCGTTTTTTAACATCGCAGATCACTTTGTCAGCACCGATGAAAGCAAACTGGACGTGCAGGCCCGACAACGCCGCGTCGTTGAAAGCCTTATTGCCCGATGGCAGAATAGCCCGCCAGATCATCCTGTTATCCTTGCCGGATCAACCGGATCACGGGGCACAACGCTGATGCTGATAGAGGCAATTTCACGATTGCCACAAGGTGCAATTGTGTTGCCCGGCTTTGATTTTGACCAGCCAAAAGAAACATGGACCCAACTGAATGATCCGCTAGCATCCGAAGATCACCCGCAGTACCGATTTCATAACCTGATGAAAACACTGGGTATTGATCCGTCTGATATTGCTAAATGGTCAGATACACCTGCCCCATCCCCGGCCCGTAACAAACTAATCTCGCTTGCGCTTCGCCCTGCCCCGTTTACCGATTCATGGCTGGCCGAGGGGCCAGGTTTGCCCGATCTTGTTGATGCCACGTCGCGCATGACTTTGGTTTCGGCCCCGTCCCCCCGCACTGAGGCATTGACCATCGCCATGCGGTTGCGCGAGGCTGCCGAAACCGGACAAACAGCCGCCCTTATCACACCAGACCGAATGCTGACGCGACAAGTTAGCGCTGCGTTGGACCGATGGGATATTGTTCCGGACGACAGCGCCGGATTGCCGCTGCATCTGTCTCCGCCCGGTCGGTTTTTGCGTCATATCGCCAGTCTGTTTTGTGAACGACTGAACAGTGAAATGCTGTTATCCCTGCTTAAACACCCCCTGTGTCATAGCGGTGATGGCCGCAACGATCACCTGTTGCATACTCGTGATTTAGAACTGCAAATTCGACGTTTCGGGGCCCCGTTTCCAGACGCCGATAGTATCGCCAAGCTGGGCAAAACCCTGTCTTTGCCCGAAGAATGGCAAAGCTGGCTCATCTTAAATTTTACCGAACGTCAGATCACAGGCGATCAGACGCTTGAATACTGGGTTGCCCACCTGCGGCGCATCGCCGAACAAATTGCAGCGGGTGGTTTGGCCAGCGGTAGCGGAGAGCTTTGGGTAAAGAAAGCGGGTCAGGCGGCGCTGGCTACAATCACAGACCTAGAGACTGAAGCTGACGCAGGCGGCCCAATGTCTGCGCGCGATTTTACCGATTTGCTGGGGGCATTACTGTCCCAAGGCGAAATTCGCGACCGCGATTTGCCGCGCAGTGGCATTATGATCTGGGGCACGCTTGAGGCACGGGTGCAGGGTGCCGACCTTGTCATTCTCGGCGGGCTGAACGAAGGCATCTGGCCCGAAGCTGCCCGCCCCGACCCATGGCTAAACCGTAAACTTCGGCAAGAGGCTGGGCTATTACTGCCTGAACGTCGCATAGGTCTGTCAGCTCATGACTTTCAACAGGCCATCGCCGCGCCCAAAGTTTGGCTGACCCGTTCAATACGTTCTGAAGACGCGGAAACCGTTGCATCACGCTGGCTGAACCGGTTGACCAATCTGTTAGGCGGATTGCCTGAACAGGATGGCCCAACTGCTCTGGAAAACATGGTTTCACGGGGTAATGTTTACCTAAATTGGGCTGAACAGATCGAGGCGGCAAAACACATTGATCCTGCCCCGCGCCCATCGCCATGCCCGCCTTTGGTCGCACGCCCAACACGCCTTTCGGTGACCGAAATCAAACGACTGATCCGCGATCCTTATGCCATTTACGCCAAACATGTATTGCGCCTAAAGCCGTTGAATCCGTTGGTGCAAACGCCTGATGCATTGCTGCGCGGCACAGTTCTTCATACCGTTCTTGAAAAATTCATCCACGCCAGTGTCAATAATCTTGATGTCCTGACTGTTGATAACCTGATGACATTGTCGCGCGAAATTCTCACTGAAATTGTGCCTTGGCCTACCGCAAGACGCCTTTGGTTGGCCCGGATTGATCGGTTTGCAGTTCCATTTCTGACCGACGAATTGATCCGACGTAATGGCGCCAGTCCAATCGGATTCGAAGTCCGGGCAAAAAGCGAACTGAAGGATCTGAATTTTGCGCTGACCGGAACCGCAGACCGCATTGACCGAGATGCCAGTGGTGACTTGCATATTTACGATTATAAAACCGGCGCTCCTCCCTCAAAGAAACAACAAGAGAGTTTCGACAAGCAACTGTTGCTTGAGGCCGCAATCGCCGAACAAGGCGGGTTTACAGACATAGATGCGGCACCTGTTGCCCGGTCTGTCTTTATCGGCCTTGGCTCTTTGGCCAAAGAATTTCCCGCGCCCCTGGACGAGAATCCGCCCGCGACGGTCTGGCAGGATTTGCACACACTAATCGCGGCATATCAGTCGCCAACTCAGGGCTTCACGTCACGGCGAATGTTGTTCAAAGACTCTGATACGGGCGATTACGACCAATTGGCCCGGTTCGGAGAATGGGATCGTACTTCGGAACCGTTATCAAAGGTCATATCATGATCGCCCCAAACGAAGCCACTGAACGCCAAATTCAGGCGGCCCGCCCATCAACGTCGACATGGCTGTCTGCCAATGCCGGCTCTGGAAAAACCCGCGTTTTAACCGATCGCGTGGCGCGATTGCTGCTAAACGACGTGCAACCGCAGCACATTCTTTGCCTGACTTACACAAAAGCGGCAGCAGGCGAGATGCAGAATCGTCTTTTTGAACGGTTGGGAAAGTGGGCGATGCTAAGCGACGCCGACCTGACCAAAGCCCTGATCGAACTGGGTGATGACGGTGCTATTGACCCCGAAAGGTTAGCCCACGCCCGCACTTTGTTCGCCCGTGCCCTTGAAACACCCGGTGGGCTGAAAATCCAGACGATCCATTCGTTTTGCGCATCACTGCTTCGACGGTTTCCTCTTGAGGCAGGGGTCAGTCCACAATTTGCCGAAATGGAAGACCGCGCCGCCGAATTGCTGCGCGCCGAAATTGTCGATGAAATTGCTGACGGCAAGCAGGCCCATCTGATCGACGCAATTGCCAGCTTTGCCACTGATACCGATTTGGATAGCCTGACTAAGGCGATTATCAACAAACGCGATGCCTTTGCGAAACCAAAGAATCTGGACAATCTGCTAGAAGTGTTCGGGCTGCCAAAGGGGTTCACTGATGCGGATTTGAAGGCTCAGGTCTTTTTGGGTGGTGAGGCTGAGTTACTTCAAAGGCTTGCCAGCGCGATGCAGGCAGGAACCCCAACAAACGCCAAGAATGGCAAAAAGCTGGGGGCAATTACGAACCCCAGCGTTGCCGATCTGCCGTTGCTAGAGAACCAATTTCTATTTGGAGCAACTTCAGCCAATCCATTTTCAGCCAAGTTAGAGTCGTTTCCGTCGAAACCAATACAAAAAGAACACCCCGAACTTATCGAAAAGCTCGTGCCATTTATGTTGCGCGTTGAATCCTCCCGGCCCAAGCGGCTGGGGTTATTGGCTGCCCAAAAATCACACGCGCTTCATCAATTTACAAAGGTGTTCTTGCCGGAATATGCCCGCCGCAAACAGATTGGCGGCTGGCTTGATTTTGACGATCAAATCTCGAAGGCGCGCCAATTGCTGAACGACCCGGCAGTTGCGGCCTGGGTTCTTTACCGTCTTGATGGCGGTATTGACCATATTCTGGTCGACGAAGCACAAGATACCAGTCCGGCGCAATGGGACGTAATCGAAAAGCTGGCGCAAGAATTCACCAGCGGCTTAGGCGCCCGCCCGGATGCAGAGCGAACGATTTTCGTGGTTGGCGATAAAAAACAGTCGATCTATTCATTTCAGGGGGCTGATCCGGACGCCTTTGACCGGATGCAATCCGAATTTGGCAAACGCCTGCAGGACTCGAACCTTGTGCTCGAGGATTTGACACTAGAGTTTTCGTTTCGGTCTTCGACAGCCATTTTGCAACTGGTTGATTTGGTATTTTCCGACCAGCCCGAAGCCGGGTTTCGCAAAGACGCACAGCATCGCGCATTCAAATCCGATCTACCCGGCCGCGTCGATCTGTGGCCTGTGGTCGCCAAAGTTGATGAAGACACCGACCGGGTTTGGACCGATCCAGTGGATCGTCAAAGCGAACAACACCACAATGTTGTTCTGGCAGAGCGTATTGCTG
>JAHRVZ010000329.1 GCA_019090405.1 Paracoccaceae bacterium | reverse complement strand
GACTATTCCTTTCATATGGCTGTGACCTGGTGGGGCGAACAGGTTTTTGATGACATGGCAACTGTGGTCAATGAACGTGGCATTAACACGTTTAAACACTTCATGGCCTATAAAGGCGCGTTGATGGTGAATGACGACGAAATGTATGCCTCATTCAAACGGTTGGGCGAACTTGGCGCGATTGCAATGGTGCATGCAGAAAACGGCGACGTGGTGGCCGAACTGTCTGCCAAATTGCTTGCCGAAGGGAACACAGGCCCCGAAGCCCATGCCTATTCACGTCCACCGCAAGTCGAGGGCGAGGCCACCAACCGCGCCATTATGATTGCCGACATGACAGGTGTACCGCTTTATGTAGTACATACGTCCTGCGAAGACAGTCACGAAGCAATCAGACGCGCCCGGATGCAGGGCAAACGCGTTTGGGGGGAACCGTTGATCCAGCACCTCACGCTGGACGAAAGCGAATATTTCAATACCGACTGGGACCATGCGGCCCGTCGGGTGATGTCACCGCCATTCCGCAATAAGATGCACCAGGATTCCCTGTGGCACGGATTGCAGTCCGGGTCTTTGTCGGTTGTAGCCACCGACCATTGCGCGTTCACAACCGAGCAAAAACGTTTTGGCGAGAACGATTTTACCCAGATACCCAATGGCACCGGGGGGCTGGAGGACCGGATGCCAATGTTGTGGACTTATGGAGTTAGCACCGGCCGGTTAACACCAAATGAATTTGTCGCGGTGACGTCGACGAATATTGCTAAAATTCTAAATTGCTACCCGAAAAAAGGTGCTGTTTTGGTGGGGGCAGATGCAGATTTGGTGGTTTGGGATCCCGAAAAAGAGAAAACAATTTCTGCGGAATCGCAACAATCATCCATTGATTACAATGTGTTCGAAGGCAAAGAGGTCAAAGGATTGCCCCGGTTCACCTTAACCCGCGGGCAAGTGGCTGTGCATGATGGGGAAATTCGAACGCAGGAAGGCCACGGCGAGTTTGTAAGACGAAGTCCAAACACCTCTGTGAATACCGCATTGTCCAAGTGGAAAGACGTGACATCTCCACGTCCTGTGCAGCGGTCTGGAATTCCAGCAAGTGGCGTATAATTGATATTTACCAAACTGTTACAAGTCTTACCTAAACTTGATTCTGGATGGAGGCATCAACAAATTACATGAGCAATGATACGGTGATCGAGGCAAAAGACCTTGATCTGGTTTTTGAGACCAATGATGGCCCCGTCGAGGCGCTTCGCAATGTGTCTCTGACCATCAACAAAGGTGATTTTGTGAGCTTTATCGGCCCGTCGGGCTGTGGAAAAACCACATTTTTACGGGTAATGGCGGCATTAGAGCAGCCAACTGGTGGACAGATTACTGTCAATGGAGTCAGTCCGGAAGAGGCCCGTAAATCAAGAGCTTATGGGTATGTCTTTCAGGCCGCTGGCCTTTACCCGTGGCGTACAATTGCCGGAAATATCAAATTGCCGCTCGAGATCATGGGGTTTTCCCGCCAAGAGCAACAAGAACGCGTTAACTCTGTCCTGCAACTTGTTGATCTTGATGGGTTTGGCGGCAAATATCCATGGCAACTTTCAGGTGGAATGCAACAACGGGCGTCGATTGCACGGGCGTTGGCATTTGATGCCGATATTTTGCTGATGGATGAACCATTTGGGGCGCTGGACGAGATCGTGCGCGACCATCTGAACGAACAATTGCTGCATTTGTGGGCGCGTACACAAAAGACTATTGGCTTTGTCACACACTCGATTCCCGAAGCCGTGTACCTGAGCACAAAAATTGTGGTGATGAGCCCGCGCCCGGGGCGGATCACTGACATCATTGAAAGCCCGCTGCCCAAGGAACGGCCGCTGGAAATCCGCGATTCTGCCGAATTTATCGAGGTCGCACACCGTGTGCGCGAGGGATTGAGAGCGGGTCATGTCGAAGATTGATTTCGTTAACCCAATGTTCATCAGGTGGCTGATATGAGGGTCATTGTTCCGGTTTTGACAGTCCTCGCTGTGATTGTGGCGTTGTGGTATGCGGCCTGTATTCCGATGAACATCAAGGGCGTGCTGACCGAAGCAGAGCGCGCAGGGGCCGAGGTTAACCCGCCCGGTGCGAAAGACCGGCGTGATTTGGGCGCGTTTGGGTTGGTACTGGGCAACAGTTTTGCCATTCCTGCGACGTGGGAGCAGGATCGCCCTCGTCTGCCGGCTCCGCATCAGGTGGCAGAGGAGTTGTGGAATACGACGGTGATGAAAAAGATCACTTCGAAACGTTCGCTGGTGTATCATGGCTGGGTGACGCTTAGTGCTACTTTGCTGGGGTTTGCCATTGGGACCGGGCTGGGGATTTTGCTGGCCGTAGGAATTGTTTATTCCCGCGTGATGGATATGAGCGTGATGCCCTGGGCCATCGTCAGCCAGACGATACCGATCATTGCCCTGGCGCCGATGATAATAGTGGTTCTGTATTCGATCGGGGTGCAGGGCATTATTCCCAAGGCCGTAATTAGCGCCTACCTTAGCTTTTTCCCGGTCGTTGTCGGCATGGTCAAGGGGTTGCGCAGTCCAGATGCGATGCAATTGGATTTATTGCGAACCTATTATGCCAGCCCGGCACAAGGCTTTTGGAAACTGCGCCTGCCATCGTCGATGCCTTATTTGTTTACCTCGCTGAAGATCGGCATTGCCGCGTCGTTGGTCGGCGCGATTGTCGGAGAATTGCCCACCGGGGCTGTTGCCGGGCTTGGCGCGCGGTTGTTGGCTGGATCGTACTACGGTCAAACAGTGCAAATCTGGTCAGCGTTGTTTGCAGCGGCGATACTGGCGGCGACATTGGTCGCAATTCTGAGCGTGATTGAGCAGCGCGTGCTAAAAAGGATGGGGATGGCATGACGTTGACACGCTATAATATCGCCACCTTGATCGCCGGACTTTTGGGGCTTGCAGTCATTTTCTCGGCTGGGGAAAACAAGCTTGGGCTTGCCACTATCCTTTTGTGCTGGGCGATATTGTGGTTTGCGAACGTCAAGCTTGCGCATTCCGGGTGGAAGCAAGCCAAGTGGCTGGCACCCGTATTATTTGGCGCAACGCTGTTGTTGTTATGGGAGCTGACGGTTGCATTCTTTGATGTGCCATTGGTCATTTTGCCAGCGCCTTCGCTGATTGCGGCGCGCTTTGTGCAGAGCACCGACATTCTTTGGCAGGATTTTGTTCAGACCATTCTTAAGGGTGGTTTGTCAGGGTATATCATCGGCTGCGGGGCGGCGTTTCTTACGGCTATTTTGGTGGACCGGTTTGATTTTCTGCGCCGCGGGTTGCTTCCAGTTGGGAATTTTATGGCGGCGCTGCCGATTGTTGGAACTGCGCCCATTCTGGTGATGTGGTATGGGTTCAACTGGCAAAGCAAAGCTGCGGTTGTTGTGGTTATGGTATTCTTTCCGGTGCTGGTAAACACAGTCGCGGGGCTGCGTGAAACCAGCGCAATGCAGCGCGATTTGATGAGCACCTATGCCGCCAACTATTGGCAGAGCTTTTTTAAGCTACGTCTGCCAGCGGCGATGCCATTCATATTCAACGGACTAAAGATCGCAACAACGTTAGCTTTGGTCGGGGCAATTGTTGCCGAGTTTTTTGGCTCTCCCACTGTGGGAATGGGTTTTCGGATATCAACATCGGTCGGGCAGCTTGCGCTTGACATGGTTTGGGCAGAGATTGTCGTAGCCGCACTGGCGGGATCGGCTTTTTATGGGGTGGTGGCGATGGCTGAAAAGGCCGTTACATTCTGGCATCCTTCACAACGCGAAAAGTAAACTTCAACTAGGGAGAACTGATTATGAAAAAACTACTGACAGGGGCCGCATTGGCCGTGGGGCTTGTTGCAAGCCCGGTGCTGGCCGAAGAGGTCAAGCTGCAATTGCAATGGGTTACGCAAGCCCAGTTTGCGGGATATTACGTGGCTTTGGACAAAGGCTATTATGAAGAAGAAGGTCTGGATGTAACCATTTTGCCTGGTGGCCCGGACATAGCTCCGCCACAGGTACTGGCCGGCGGTGGCGCTGATGTCATGCTGAACTGGATGCCATCCGCACTGGCGGCGCGTGAAAAAGGTCTGGCAGTGGTGAACATCGCCCAGCCGTTCAAATCATCGGGTTTGATGCTGACATGCTGGAAAGACACCGGCATCACCAGCCCGCAAGATTTCAAAGGCAAAACCATTGGTGTCTGGTTCTATGGCAACGAGTATCCGTTCCTAAGCTGGATGAGCCAGGAAGGCATTTCCACCGATGGAGGTGACGATGGCGTGACGGTTCTTAAGCAAGGATTTAACGTTGACCCGCTGTTGCAGCGTCAGGCTGATTGTATCTCGACGATGACGTATAACGAATATGGTCAGGTTCTGGATGCGGGTGTTGATCCGTCTGAATTGGTGACATTCAAGTATGAAGACCAGGGCGTTGCGACGCTTGAGGATGGGATTTATGCACTGGAAGAGAACCTGCAAGATCCGGCATTTGTAGACAAAATGGTCAAGTTTGTTCGCGCGTCGATGAAAGGCTGGAAATATGCTGAAGCAAACCCAGCCGAGGCCGCGATGATCATTCTGGAAAATGACGCTTCCGGTGCACAGACCGAAACGCATCAGAAACGGATGATGGGTGAAATTGCCAAGCTGACCGCTGGCAGCAATGGCGCACTTGATCCGGCAGATTTTGACCGGACAGTCGCCACTTTGTTGGCTGGTGGGTCTGACCCGGTTATCACAAAGGCACCCGAGGGTGCATGGACCCATGCGATCACCGATAAAGCGTTGAAGTAATCTTTGACTTCCATCCCGGTTATCTGACTGGGACATAACAATAGAAAACGCGGCCTTTAAGACAGGTCGCGTTTTTTGTTGAGCTTTTGGGTTATTTGCGGTGCTGCAAAGGCGGAAATTCGCCCTTTGGGCGAAGCCTCTGGCAGGAGTATTTGGGACAAAGAGAATGGGGGCGTCATAGGTTTATGGCCAACGAATTCTGGTTTTCAAAAGGAGGCGGGGCAGGATATGATTGGTGCGAAGATTTCAATATGTCGTTGCGCAGGTTTTTGAAACAGGTAGGCGTAACCAACCGGCAAGCGACCGATAGGTTGGATGTCGATCACAAGGTGAGCCGCGCCTAAAAAGGACTGATTGTACCATGACAACACGCGACGCCATTTTGGCGGAACTTAAGCAGATTTCTGATCCGGTCAGTGGTCAGGACATTGTCACCGCGGGTATCGTCAAAGCGCTGACTGTCGAAGATGGGATTGCCCGGTTTGTCATCGAAATTGATGCTGCTCAGGCCAAGGTCATGGAGCCGGTACGAGATGCGGCTGAAAAGCGGGTCATGGCGATGGAGGGGATTAACAAGGTATCCGCGATGATGACGGCGCATTCGCAAAAAGCACCGCCGCCGGATCTAAAGGCCAATCGGCCAAAGGCGGCCCCTAAAGGTCCACAAAGGCTAGCCGGGATTGATCATATCGTTGCGATTGCTTCGGGCAAAGGCGGCGTTGGGAAATCTACGGTGGCGGCCAATCTGGCAACCGCGCTGGCCGCTGAAGGGCGGCGTGTGGGTCTGCTGGATGCCGATGTTTACGGGCCGTCGCAACCGCGCATGATGGGGATTTCGGGGCGCCCTGCATCGCCTGACGGCAAGGCCATTATCCCGTTGCGCAATCATGGCGTGACCATGATGTCGATGGGTCTGATGATCAAAGAAGGGCAGGCCGTGGTCTGGCGTGGTCCGATGTTGATGGGGGCGTTGCAACAGATGATGAATCAGGTGCAATGGGGAGAGTTGGACATTCTGCTGATCGACCTGCCACCTGGCACTGGTGATGTGCAATTGACGCTGACGCAGAAATTTGAAGTTGATGGCGCAATAATCGTCAGCACTCCGCAAGACGTGGCTTTGCTGGATGCACGCAAGGCTGTCGACATGTTCGACCAGATGAAGACGCCAATACTGGGCATGATCGAGAACATGTCGACGCATATCTGTTCAAATTGCGGTCATGAGGAACATGTGTTTGGCCACGGTGGCGTCGCACAAGAAGCTACGACAAAAGGCGTGCCTTTGCTGGCAGAAATCCCATTGCATCTGGACATTCGGCTAGCGGCAGACGCGGGCGCGCCGATCGTAGTATCCGATCCCGACAGCGCACAAGCAGCGGCTTTCCGCACATTGGCACGCGATTTGGTGGCCAAAGGGCTGGCATAAACACGGTACTGCGCCTATGTCTGCGATCTCAAACGGCTTTGCCGTTTGGGCGGTATTTGTGCCAAGTCCCAACGGGTGCTAAACCTTTGGACATGTGCAGACAGTATTTTGTGCCGTCCGCTGTAAACAGTTTTAAATCGAGAGGTCATAATATGCCACAAATCTTCAAATCCGTCGCTATCCCAATAGTATTCCTGGCTGCTGCCTGCACCAATTCCGGATCCAGCTATACGCCGGTAATTGATGGTCCGGTGGGCCCCAATTACAATGCGGACCTGTCGCAATGTCAGGCGTTGGCGGCATCGGGTGCCACGGTTGATGAGCGCACTGCAGGGTCGGTAGCGACAGGGGCTGCTGTGGCCGGGGCGTCATCGGTGATATGGAACGACAATAGCAATAATCTAGGCGAGGCCGCCGCAGTTGGTGCCGTCGCTGGTCTGACGGCTGATCTGATTCAGAAAAACTCGGATCGCGAAGCTATCGTCAAGAACTGTATGCGTGGGCGTGGCTATAACGTTGTAGGCTAACAAACTTTTCGCGCGCCAAGGCTCAGTTGGCGCGCGAAAATTACCTATATTACCCAGCGCGATTGGCGATCAGATCATCCACCACTGATGGATCGGCCAAAGTCGACGTATCGCCCAAGGTGCCATAATCATTCTCGGCAATCTTGCGCAAAATGCGGCGCATGATCTTTCCCGAACGGGTTTTGGGAAGGCCAGGCGCCCATTGGATCACATCTGGCTTGGCGATTGGTCCGATTTCGCGGCGCACCCAATTGATAAGTTCAGAGCGCAATTCGTCAGTATAGTCCTGACCCGCCATCAGGGACACATAGGCATAGATTCCCTGTCCCTTGATGTCGTGCGGAAAGCCAACAACAGCCGCTTCGGCCACCGCGCTATGTGCCACCAAAGCGCTTTCAACTTCGGCTGTGCCCATGCGGTGACCAGATACGTTAATCACGTCGTCAACGCGGCCAGTAATCCAGTAATCGCCATCAACGTCGCGTTTTGCCCCGTCGCCTGCAAAGTAGTACCCTTTGTAATCCGCGAAATAGGTCTTTTCGAACCTCTCGTGGTCGCCCCAGAGGGTGCGCATCTGCCCCGGCCAGCTGTCTTTGATACACAACACGCCTTCGGCCGGATTTCCGTCAATCTCGACCCCGGTCTGAGGCTCGAGGATGGCCGGGACAATACCAAAGAACGGCTTCATCGCGGCACCCGGTTTCAAATCATGCGCGCCGGGCAGCGGGGTCAGCAAATGGCCACCGGTTTCGGTCTGCCACCAAGTGTCAACGATAGGACAATTGCCCTTGCCAACCACGTCATTGTACCAGCTCCACGCCTCGGGGTTGATTGGCTCGCCAACGGTTCCAAGTAGTTTCAGCGCGCTCAGATCGCATTTTTCGACGTATTCCGGTCCCTGAGACATCAGCGCGCGAATGGCAGTAGGAGCTGTGTAGAACTGATTGACGGAATGCTTTTCGCAAACTTGCCAGAATCGGCTGGCGTCAGGATAGGTCGGGATACCCTCAAACATAAGCGTGGTGGCGCCATTGGCCAGCGGGCCATAAACGATATAGCTGTGGCCCGTGACCCAGCCCACATCCGCCGTACACCAGAAGATGTCACCATCATGGTAATCAAACGTGATTTCATGGGTCAGCGATGCAAAGACGATATAGCCCCCGGTGCTGTGCACAACGCCTTTGGGCATGCCGGTTGAGCCAGATGTGTAAAGTATGAACAGCGGGTCTTCGGCGCTCATCTCGGTTGGTTCGCAGGTAGGTGCTGCGTCAGCCGCCAGCGCATTATAGTCGTAATCGCGACCATCAACCCAGTTGATGTCGTCACCAACCCGCCTGACCACAAGGCATTTGACGCTGTCGTCGCATTTTGCCAGCGCCGCGTCAGCGTTGGTTTTCAATGGGGTGGCACGCCCGCCGCGTGGCGCGAAATCGGCGGTGATGACGACCTTGGCCTCACAGCCATTGACCCGAGCGGCTAATGCGTCCGGTGAAAACCCTGCAAAAACAACGGAATGGATCGCGCCGATCCGCGCGCAAGCCAACATAGCATAGGCGGCTTCGGGGATCATCGGCATATAGATGATGACCCGGTCGCCTTTGTCCACGCCCATGGATTTCAGGATATTGGCCATCCGGCAGGTGTCAGCGTGCAATTCGCGGTATGTGATGTGGCGGGCGGCCTCGTCTGGATTGTCCGGCTCCCAAATGATCGCGGTCTGATCGCCGCGTGTGGCTAAATGCCGGTCGATGCAATTGGAAGAAATGTTCAGCGTGCCGTCAGCATACCAGTTGATCGAGATGTTACCCGGCTCAAAGCTGGTGTCTTTGACCTGTGTGTAGGGTTTGATCCAGTCGATTCGTTTGCCCTGCTCACCCCAGAAAGTTTCCGGGTCGGAAATCGAGGCCGCATACATAGTGTCGTATTTGGCGGCGTCGACGTGGGCTTTGGCTACGGCCTCGGCGGTTGGTGGATATGTGGTGTCGGTCATTTAGGGCTCCTCCGATTTTGGTTGATAATACCGAGCCATGAAAATTTGGGAATAACCTACGGGAATAAAACGATTTGCTTGTTAATGTTTTTCTGATGAAGGATGTGAGTTGTAAATATCGGACGGTCGTTTCTGAAAATTACGTTTGAGTGCAAGGCGTTGGCTGTCAACGATGGGCAAGTGGTTTATCGGACGCCGGTTGGGCCGTAAGCATCATTTCTGCTGAAAACCTGCAAAACTGGTGTGACAAATTGGTGCTCGACGAAGATGTCGGCGTTTGCGGCCCGCTGTTTGCACAGAAAACAGGCAGGAGCGGGGGAGTACGCTTCACTTTGCGAGAAGGTACTTGGCAGTACGTCGCGGCCTTGCTAGCAAGGACGCAAGCGGGCCGACTGCAGGTCCGCACGAATGGGAGAAAAATTATGAACAAGATGTTGACTGGGGCCGTTGCTGCGGCTGTGAGCCTGACATTTGTCACCGAAGCCGCTGCGCTTGAGTGGAATGTGTCCGTTTGGGGAAAACGCCGTGCGTTTACTGAACATGTAGAAAAGCTGGCTGAATTGGTCGCCGAAAAGACCAACGGCGAATTCACCATGAATGTCAGCTATGGTGGCCTGTCCAAGAACAAGGAAAATCTGGACGGAATTTCCATTGGTGCATTTGAGATGGCGCAATTCTGTGCCGGCTATCACCGTGACAAAAACCCATCCATCACCGTTCTGGAACTGCCGTTCCTGGGGGTGGCAAATCTGGATGAAGAAGTCGCTGTTAGCCATGCGCTTTATGAGCACCCTGCAGTCCAAAAGGATCTTGCGCGTTGGAATGCCAAACTGCTGATGACGTCACCAATGCCGCAATACAACATCGTTGGCACGGGCGATCCTCGTTCGACGTTGGCTGATTTTGAGGGCATGCGCGTTCGCGCGACCGGAGGTATCGGCAAAGCATTCACAGCCGTTGGTGCGGTCCCGACATCCGTGACCGCGACCGAGGCCTATAACGCAATGGAAAGCGGCGTTGTGGATACCGTTGCCTTCGCACCGCACGCGCATCTGGCCTATGGCACGATCAATCGGGCTGACTGGTGGACGGCGAACCTGAACCCGGGAACCGTGAATT
>JAHRVZ010000455.1 GCA_019090405.1 Paracoccaceae bacterium | reverse complement strand
GCGTCACCGCCCATCTTGCACGCGTGCAAGATGGGCGGTGACGCTGATATGATATCGCCTCCAGAAGGACACCAAGCACTATTCCACGCCCTTCAAATCAGACGGCAATGACACCTGCCGAAACGGTCCGGCAAACGATAGAACTGGAGCACGCCAAATCGGCGCTATCGAACTCTTGCACGCGTGCAAGAATCTCACATTTGCGATAGCGCTATTGGGGTATTCCTTTAGACACATATCTAATTCACATCTCTTCTAAGCGCATCAGATCCATAATCTACCATTGGCCGAAGCCGCGTATACGCCACAGCTGAGCGGAACGGTCCTACGAGTTTCGATCTAAATAAACGCAAGACGTTCTCCAGCGAGTAGTTGAAGTAGTTCGCACTCGTGAACCCCGCGATGGCAAACACCAGCATCGCAAACGTCCACCACCGGATATGGAAGACGAACAGTATGATGAAGAAGATCAACCGCGCATCGAAAAACATCAGATGCGGCCGCGCCATTGCATAGCGCCAATGCACCGTCGAGCGATAGATGTTGTATCTGTCTTCAGCCATTGCCTCGCTCCATCACCCTCATCTGTCCGGCCACACAACATTGCTGGTGAACAGGACGCCAATGATCTGACGCGATCTCAGAGTGATCAGCGGACCGTTGGGCGCACTCCGCACAAACTCTCCGGCCAGATCGTTACCAACTTCCGCCAATCCCTTATACAGCCCCTGTTCGATAGTGGCTGCCGGACGTGTGACACCTGTGACACCGCCAAGATCGATGAGCGATGTCCCAGGGTCCGACAGGGCGTCACCTACCCCAGATACAAAAGCCGCTGCGACGCGCGGCGCATATCGTGCGAACAAACGCCGGTCCACATCCGTTCGCACGGCGAGTGACTTCTGACGGGCATCAACCGCATAGGCAGATATCGGGATCTCGGTTCCGTCCTCAAGCACCGCGGAGTCAAACTGGACCATAAGATGGGTGTTGTTCTGATTTGGTGCAAACCTACCAAGCAGACGCGCGCCTGTCAGCGGACCTTTCCGAATTTGTGCGACCACCGGTCCCGGTGTGTCGCTGTCATTGGTGATGATGGTCGTGGCAAGAACAACATCGCCCGCACGGATGAGAGGCTCTGAGCGGGCAGGGGTGCTGGATTGTCGTATAGTACCCTCGCTCGTTTGACCCGCCACATCGACGTCTTCCACGGGCACAAGGTCTTCTTCAACTACGACGGTCACGGCTGAGGGCTGGGCAGTCCATGCGCCAAGCAGTCCTTGCTGCTGCGTCGCCATCAATTGGGCGAGCTGGTTGATACGGGCGTAGTCGGGTGCTTGAGGCTGGTTTGGGATCGGTTCGGCTTGCTGTCGCACGGGCTGCTGACGGTCAATGACCACGGTTCTGGGTTGCTGAGTTTCAACAGGTGCGTTTGCCGGGGGCAGGGGGCGGTTCGGGGTCGGTGCGATAGCAGGTGGTTTCTCATCAATCTGACGCAAGGGTTCATCGGGTGTCGCAATAAATGAGGTATCAGTGTCTTGCGCAGTTTGCGCACCGTCCTCGTTTTGTTGCCGCAGATTGTCCTGATAGCGCTCTGACGTGCGCAACTGATCTCCGGCTGGCGTATCATCCACGTTCGGTGTGCCCGCAACACGGCTCGGGCCAATGAGGTCAGGGTTCTTCCAAACCTCGAAGCCAACAGCTCCTCCAACAACCAACACGGTGAGTAAGGCAATGTTTCTAAATGACAATAGCCCGCCTTTGCGTCCGCGCGTGACGCGTCCTGCGTTGGCCCGATCAGCGGAATCAGCTGGATTGGCTGCAGAGCCAATCTCCGCTTCATCATTGTTTTCATTCGGTTCTTTTGAATTGCTCATTGGGAAATCCTCACTTTTGAGACGCGCCCGTTCGAAGAAATGAGCGCTACAGATGTGGGTCTGATCCGATAGGCTTTGACTTGACCGGGGCCGGTTAGAATGCGGGACGCAGGCGGCGAGATAATCGCATCTGCCGATTGCAGATAGATTGCGCCGTCATAGCTCCATGCCTTAACGGCTCCATTGTCAGTGGACAGGCGCACGGCATTGCCCGGAATATCCGCGCCCGTCGCAAACGCCATCATCACATCGTCGGAGGCCCGCGCGACCGGTTCGCTCTGGCGGGTCTGGAGAGGCCTTGAAGTCGCATTTGGCCCCAACCCATGCACCGTGAAGTCGCGGCGATAGTGTGTATTGAGTGAGTTCGTGCGCACTTCGAATACCAGCGGCCGGCTCTCACCCACGAGGGACACAACGATGTTGGAAAACCCGTGCGGGACGAGCGGCGTGACCGCCAATTGGTTGGAGCCTTCCTGCATTGCATAGACCTGAAAGCTATTCGGCTTGCCGATCACATAAGATGCGATGGGCCATGCAGCACCTGTCTGGTCGTAGAACGCCATGACGCTCACTGTGTCCGGACCAGTCAACAGGACCTCTGGCTCCTGTGCAGCATCGAGGGTGAGCCGCTTTGCGTCCGAAATAGCATGCGGGAACTGGCCTGACGGTGGCGTTGCTGCCGCTTTCTGGCTTTCATCAACGCGGCGGCGATAGTCCTGGATCATTTCGGGCGTCATCGGGAACTGGCTTTGGAGCGCCGCACCGTAGGCCGTGATCTCTTCGGGCGTCAGGGGGCGGTCGAGATCGTCCATGCTTTGCAGCAGCTCTGTGGCACCCACGATTGGGAAATCACCCGGTGGCGTCGTTTGCTGCTGTTGATTCGGTTGAAGGCGCTGATTGATCTCGTTCTGTGTGAGCGGCTCTGCACCGGTGGGCAACGGCTGCTGACCGGGTGCGTGTTCTGCACCATTCTCAATGGTGACAACTGTCGTGCCAGTGTCGGCACCCGGCAATGTCGCTGCCGGCCGGCTTGTGATCTGGGGCAGGGGGGTCTGAACCTCAGTTCCAGGCGGCACGGTCTCATTGCCATTCGCATCTCTTAGCACTTGTTGTGCTTGGATCGGTGTGATCATCAAACCAAGCAAAAGGGCGCTTCCAAGGCTCGTCGATTGGCAAAGTTGCCTCAAAGATTGATATGTAGGTCGCATCAGGCGCCTCCGGGAGCGGCGATGAAACGGGAGATTGCCATCGCATAGGGGGATTCATAGGTTTGCAGCCGTTCAATATTGACGGTGATCATGAAGTTCTGACCTGTCACCTCGGAAGCTGATTGGTAGGTTACGCGCAGTGGGATCTGTACGATCCATTCGTAGACCCCGCGGTCATTGATGCCCTCACGGACGATGACTGCATTATTGGCGACAGCCGTCGTGTTGAGACGGCGGGTCTGCACCAATTCGAGCATCTGACTTTTCTGCACGGCATCGACGAACTGATTCCAGCCAATCGGCTTGGTGAAATACTGCATCGCGTTGTTGAAATCGGCACGATAGTTCGCAAAGTCATAGGTCAGAGAGGAGGTCACTGCTTTGACCGCGAAGTTACTCACCTCAGCGGCTGATTGGTGCGGCTTGTCGAGAGGCACAAGCGGTAAAAGCTGGCCATCTGTCGTGGTCGCAAAGTAGCGCGGCTCGGGACGGTTGACGGCGAGATAGGCGGTTGATGCCGCCAGCACGGTAGTAGAGAGACCAAGACCGAGCGCGATCTTGGCCATAACCTTGTAGGATATCTCAAAGGTGCGTGCCGACCGCAGGATGGATTCAGCAGCGCCAAGATGTTCATTATCTGGCAGCATCAGCGCATCCCATCACTGGCTTGCGGCTTTGGCGACACTCAGAATATTGGTGGGAAGCTCTGAGAAGGCGAACTGCGCCCCTTGATCGGTTTCATAGAGGAAGAACGGGACACCCGGCATCTTGTTGGCGCGCATCCAATTGATGTTATCGACGATTCCTTGGACGACTGCCTTATCGGCCCGGGTGGCATCCATCTGTGCCACGGCGGCCGTCCCTCGCGTCTGCGAGGTCATATGCGCCATGAAAGTCTGCGGGATATCTTGAGAATGCAGAATCGACAGGGAGGTGTTGAAGCCTTGAACGCCAGTGATTGGCGCTGGAATGATCCGCAAATCGATTGATCCAGATGTAATTGGCCCCAGCATTTGATCGATTGTCCACTGACAGTGCGGACATTCTGGATCGGCTAACATGTAGACGACGGGCGCACCGGGGTTTGGCGTTCCCGCAGAAAACCAGATCCGTTCCTCTCCTGCCTGTTTGAAAATGGTGTCGATTCCCTCCTGAACCTGCGCTGAGGGTTGTTCAACCGCCGTAATCGGCGCTGAGGCGATTGTCTCCGTTGGTGTGTCTGTGGTCGCAGGATTAGAGAGCGGAGCGGCTTGGGGTGGTGCGTCTGCCTGCAATTGCGACAAGACAGGTGATGTCGTCCCAGTCGGTGCAACTGCCGTCGTTTGTAAACTTGGTAGAGACGTCATCGCATCTTGGGTCGTTGGTTCTGGTGTCGTCGAGTTTGGTTGCGGCGTGAGTGCCGTGTTCGATGTGTGGGCCAATGATGCAGGGGCAATCGGCAGCTTGGCATTTGGATCGGGCACGGTTGCGAGCAACGCTGCCGTGATGTCTTCGCCTTGCGGCCCAATGATGCGCCCTACAATTGTCAGGCCATCTTCCGTTGTCAGTGCCGTCGCAGGATTTCCATTCTCATCTTTGATCGCCCAAGCCTGCATCTCACCAATTTTCATAAGCTGGCGAACGTCGGGATCTGTTGTGGAGATCATTGTCTCGATGAATGAAGACGTGCCCGTGCATCCTGCAAATCCCTCTTTCCAACTATGGTCCTGCGCGTGGCCGATCGATGCGGTCCCCACCAACATGATCAAAGCGAAAGCGGTCATCGATTGGCTTCCGGTGCTCGCGCGGACTGCTTTTTGCAAGCCGCTGCATCGGTGACTTGTTCTTTTTTCTACATTGATCATCACTGAAATCCTTTTCTCGTGGGGGGCTATCAAAGTGCTTTACTACAAGGTATCTATCGTTATATATAACGATATACTTTTTATAGCCATAGCGTAATTGCGAGATACCCTGACCTAACAGTTCTTGCCCAAACGCCTCATCCGGAAGGATCGTAAATGTCAGAGTCGGACAGAGCATTGAATGTGATGCCGATTCCGCATGCGGACAGTTTCGCCGACCACTTCCAATCCCCGCGCGACACGCAAAACAGAAGCACGATATTCCTGGCACGTCCCGAAAGACCACTCGCGGAGTTCATCAACGGCTTCTTCAAGCTCTCTCTCGGTATTGCCGTCTTGGCCTTGGTTGGGATTGGCAGCGTGTTTGCCGTCAATGAGATGGAACCTCGGCGTGAGATCGCACCGCTTGTTGTCGCGTCGGTCGCACCAGAGCAGTCTGCGGAACTCGTCGCGCTGCGGACCGAGGTTGCGCTGCTCACAGAACTGGGCGTTGAGATGCGCGCTGAACTGGCGCTGCTGACGGGGCAGGGGGGTGTTCTGCCTAAGCTGGTCATCAGATGGCAGGAGCAACGCCGCGTGAATGCAGCACATGCCAACGCGATCCAGCAACTTTATTCCACCACGAGCCTTATCGGAACTGCGATGCCACCTGCCGACGCCGCCGACGCTGCCGCTTCAGACGAGAGCACCGGACGCCCCGTTCAAGTCACGTCTGTCGTGGCATCGCAGGACGACACCCCAAAACGCGTTGTGCTGATCCCCGAAGCCGAAACCGATGTCCAGCCGAACACTGAGGGTGGGGCAGGTGAATGATGAAGGCAATTTTCTATGGACGAGCTGACCGCCTTCTTCATGCGGGTGACAGACATCCTGCCACCGGCGCAGGCGTTCGTGGCAGCGCTCTGTTTCGCACTGGGCATTATCCTCGTCATCATCGGCAGCCGTATGATGCTGGTCACGGCGGAAGAACGGTCCCACGCCCATCACAGACGCCACGGTTACTATCAGGCGCTGACGTACATCGTGTTCGGTCTGTTGATCATCTCCCTCGATCTGACGCTCTCCGCCTGGATCGCGTCTCTTTACGGAGCGAGCAACACGACGGCCAGTGCTGCCAGCGAGATCATGGCCTATGCGCCAGAAATGCTGTCGCCCGTCTCAGGTACGCCGGGCGAAGCCATCCTGATCGCGCTTGTGCGGGTCGCGCAGTTCATCGGATTGCTGGCCGTCGTGCGCGGACTCTTTCTTTGCGTCAAATCGGCGGACATGCCCGCACAGGGCCTGATGGGCAAAGGCTTCATCCACATGATCGCAGGGATCATGGCGGTCGATCTGCCCCGCACCGTCGGTCTTTTCGAAAACCTCTTCTTCGGCTGAAATAAGGAACCTCTCCATGCGCACGAAACGATCCAAACCTGACAGACCAACCCTACCTCGCAAATCATGGCGACCTGTTCTCACGCGGTCTGCTCTAGCATTCGCCTTCGGAGCCGTCTGGGCAACGCAGGCTTTTGCGCAGACCTTTGGCGATATCTTCACCGAGATGCGCTCCAGCCAACTTGGTCCTGCCGCTGACATCCTCGGAACCATCTCTTTCGTGCTTGGCGTCGTCTTCGCGATTATGGCCGTGATGGCGATGATCAAACGGTCGCGCAATACCAATGACGGATCGGTTGAAAGTGGTCGCATCCTGATGCTCAGCGTCGCCGCTGCCTGCATGGTGGCGATCCCGACCTTCCTCAATGTCGGTGTCGCCTCGATCTTCGGCACCGGCGCGAACCAATCATCCGTGGATGCTCCTCTGCGGTCGTTGAACTAAGGGGCGTATGGATCGATGGTCGCATTCTGGCATCAAGCTGCAGCCCATCTGGGCCGGGGAGCGCTGAAAGCCTCTCTGGACGGCTATTGCCGTCTGGAGACCGCCCATGGTAAGACAGCACTTGTGGCTGACGACGGATCGATGATGTCGCTCTTTCGGCTCGACGGCTTCCGGTCCTTACCGGGAGAAGATGATGTCACCGAGGCCTGCGATAAGCTGCGTGTGGGTCTGTCACCGTTTTTCTCCAAACCCGGTTTGGCGCTGCAGTTCTGGTTCGGGCATTCGCCAGAATTGGGTGCGCGGGAGGTCGAGACGATCATCGATGACAGCGCGCGCGTCGCACGTGATAACGCGCTTGATCTGCATGATCTCCTGGATGAGCGCCGCAGACTGCTTCCATCCAAACTCTATGGCGAGCGGTGTTATCTGGCGCTGTGGTCAAGGCCATCCCTGCTAACAGCAGAAGACCGGAATGCCAGCCTGAAGCAACGCACGAAGGTATTAAACGCCGCGCCACCGATCTCCCTGGGTCAAATTCCTGACACCGCGCTCGAAGGGCTGGCAATCCGCCATGACAGCTTCGTTACGGCACTCGGCCGCGAATTCAACGCTGCAGGCATCGTGCTTGATCTTTTAAACAATTACGACGCGCTGAACGCCATCCGCAAGATCGTGGCTCCGGACACCTTGGGGTTCAACCATCCGTGGCGCGCGACTTTGCCGGGCGACTTCCTCAAAGCGCGGTTGCCGAGTCTTGGGCGTAATCTCAAGCGCAAGGACATTTCCAACCTCGTTTGGCCAAAGCTCTCGGAGCAAATTTTCACCGACCATGCCGAGGTGATCGACGGCAAAATCGTGCGTATCGGCAACACGGTGTTTTCAGGATTCGACATCGTGCTGCCGCCCGAGATCGTCGTGCAGTTCAATGAGCTGATCCGGCGTGTGATCGCCAACGGCACCAAGATTTCTTGGCGCTGCTCAATCCTCATGGAAAGTGGCGGGTTCGCGGGGCAGGTGTTTCGCGAACAGCTGGCACGGTTGCTGGCCTGGACGGCCCCAACCCATAATGGGCGCATCAAAGAGAGTTTCGAGCGGCTGCGTCAGACGGATGGTGACGGAAATACAGTCATCCGCTGGCGTGCCTCGTTCGCGGCCTGGGCGCCTGCCGACGAGGTCGGACAGTTGCGCGCCCATGTCTCATCGCTCCAAGAAATGGTCAAGTCTTGGGGCAACTGCCACACGAATGCGGTGGTTGGTGATCCGCTCGATTGCGTGATGTCATCCGCTCTGGGCCTCTCCACTGCCTCAACTGCCGAAAGCTGCGCTGCTGATCTTCTGGATGTCCTTGCTATGGCGCCAATCGTACGGCCCGCCTGTCCGTGGCAACGCGGCTCGATCATCTTCCGGACGGCAGACGGCAAACCGTTCCCCTATCAGCCCGGCTCCTCCAAACAGAACGCCAGCGTCGACATCATGGTCGGCACGCCCGGCTCGGGCAAATCGGTGCTGATGAACGCGATCAACCTCGGTGTCGCGCTGTCACCGCAATCTGGCAGGGGCGGCAACAATCAAGCGATCCTGCCACGTATCGCCATCATTGATATCGGGCCGTCCTCATCTGGTTTGATCAGCTTGATCCGGGACGCCTTGCCGCCGAACCGGCGGCATGAGGCCACGTTCCACCGCCTCAAGATGGTGGAGAAGGATGCGGTCAATCCGTTTGATACCCAGCTTTGCTGCCGCAAGCCTTTTGCCCATGAGCGCTCGTTCCTCGTCAATCTAATTTCCCTGATCTGCACGCCGGAAGATGCTGACGCGCCCTACGACGGTGTTTCGCAACTGGCCGAAGCCTGCGTGGATGAGGCGTATAGGTACTACTCAGACGAGGTCAGCCCGAAGCGGTATTCGCCAACCATGGATCTAAAGGTCGATGACGCACTCAAAAAGCATCATTTCGAAGTTGATGAGGAGAGCAGTTGGTGGGAAATTGTCGACTTTCTGTTTGAGAAGTACGAGCACCACGCGGCTGCCCTCGCGCAGCGGCTGGCCGTGCCGATCCTCGGCGATCTGATCCCGATCTCTAACGCGGAAACCGTGCGTCAGCCGTTCATCGAGATGCGGGTGCAATCGACGCAGGAACCGATGGTCGGTGCTTTCCAGCGTCAGATCACGGCAGCGATCAAGCAATATGTCATCCTGTCTAACCCCACCCGGTTCGATGTCTCAAACGCGCGTATCGTTGCCTTCGATCTGGCCGGAGTGACCGAGGCCACTGGCAAGCGCGGGCGCAAACAGACCGCCGTCATGTACATGATGGCGCGTCAGACACTGACGTCAGATTTCTGGCTTGATGAGGATGAGATCAAAGGGTCCGATCTGCCAAAGAATGTCCGCGCGCATCACTTGCTGCGGTTTCAGAACAACCGCCAGATGCCCAAACGCATTTGTATCGACGAATATCATCTGACCGGTGGGCTCGGCATCCGCGATCAGATTGTTGCCGATGTGCGGGTGGGTCGTAAAGCGGGGGTGCAGATCTCGCTTGCAAGCCAGTTGATCGGGGATTTTGACCATGCAATCGGCGAACTGGCGACCAACATATTCCTGTGCAACGTGCCAACGGCCGAGAGCGTGCGCACGGTCATGGACACGTATGATCTGCCCGCCAGCCTGAAACCCGTCATCAGCCGGTTGACCGGGCCGGAGCCGGGCGAAGGCGCGCCGATTGTGGCGATCTTCAAGCTGAAATCCCAGACCTATGTGCAGCATTTTTATAACCAGCTCGGTCCCATCGAACTCTGGGCACTGTCGACGACTGCCGAAGATACAGCGCTGCGCGCGATCCTTTACGAGCGGCTCGGCAGTGCTGAGGCGCGCCGCATCCTGGCCCGACGGTTCCCAGCGGGATCGGCAAAAGCAGAGGTCGAGGCGGAACTCGAAGGTTTGATGTCGTCCGGCAAGATGATCGACGAGTCCGCGCGCTCGAACGTCATTTCTCGCATGGCCGACGATCTCGTGAAAGGGGCTTTCCAATGAAATTTGCACGTCAACCTCCGCGCAATCGAACGCGCTCGGCATCTCATATTTTTTCCTGGCCGATCTACACTGTCGTGCTGCTGATCGTTATGTGGGCGCTCGCGGCCTTTGCTCAGGACACAGAGAACAACAACCAGCCGGGCGGCGACATCGCGGTTCAGCAACTTTCGTTCGCGCGCAACGACCCGCAAGCACTGAGCATCGCACGACGAATGTATGGCCGGGACTATACCTATGTGAAGGCGGTTCGGGTCTGGCTGGAAGCGCCAAATGATGATCCCGAACAGATGTTCCTGAAGATCGGCAAAAGCCGCAATTGTGAAACTGAATGTTTCAACGTCGCGCTGTTCCACAATGAAAAATGGCTGGAGATTTACCGCAGGCCGGCCGTCGACGCACTCGGGCTGTCAGCGGTAACACCGACAGGCATGCGCTCGATCATCGAAGACGGCCGTGTGTGGACTTGGAATGGGCAGGCCTACGCGCCGCAACCCAATCAAGAAGGCATGGTCGAGCGCGAAGCCGACGAGGAAGAGTTGGCCCTCGTGAGCAAGGAACTGGGTGCCAACATCGATGAGACGACAGCCACGTCTTTCGGACCACCAGAGGTCGTTGTCTATGAGGTCGATATACTCACCGGCGGCGAGAAAATCATCGTTGTCCACTCGCCCTACTTTTGTGGTCAATCGACATGCCCCGTCTTCCTGATCAACGATCTCGGCCAGTCTTACCGCATGATCCAGGCGCTTGAAGGCGTGATCGGCATTTCAAAGGCCTTGCGCGATGAAAACGGCTTTCGCGGGATCGAGACATTGAGCCGCGGCGGTGTGACGGTGACCTCGCCGTCGACCGGTGCGCCCATGGAGACGATCCCAATCCAACCCGTTGCGGTTGCGGGGACTGTCAAATGATCCGTCGGAGATTCATCCGGTATCTCGCGCTTGTGCTTGTTTTCTGGGCGGCAGTGGCACTTGCGGACGAATATGCCGATCTGATCCGCACACAGGAGTCTGGCGGCAATTATGGGGCGCTGAACACACAAGGGGGCACTGCGGCAGGAGCCTACCAGATCACGGCAGGAACGCTCGCAAGCCTTGGCTATGTGCGCCACACCGGTGGGTCGCGCGGCAGCTGGAGCAATTACGAATGGACATCACAGGCGACGGGTCAGGGCGTCTCCTCGCTCAGTGGGTTCTTGAACTCTTCAGCGGGTCATTCCTTGCAGGATCAGGCGTTCAACACGCTGACCACGCGCAATTGGTCCGCTCTGTCTTCTCAAACGCGGGGCTTGGCAGGACAAACCGTCAACGGAGTCGCCTTCACCGAAAGCGGTCTGTTGACGGCGGCGCATTTCCTTGGCGCGGGTGCTTTGAACAATTGGGTTCAGAGCGGGTTCGATCCAACCGTGTTTCCGCCGGAATATCTCACCGCAAACGGCTTTAGTTCCTACGCCGAACTGCAATCGCATCTGATGAACCGGATCGGGGCGGCGTCCGGCACGACATACGCGGGCGGTGCCGACACTGGCGGCACTTATGAACAAACCGATGGTTTTCCGGGCTTTGGGGCCAAGAGACCCATTCTCATTCGCGAAACACCTCCGTTTCAGGGTGAACGGACCAATCTTGGAGGCACTCAATGATGAAACTACGGAAGCATGACGTCTGCTACGTCCTAAGCGCGGCGTTGATCGCGGGAATGGCCCTGATGGGTACGCCACATGCGCAAGCCCAAGCCAACGATCAAATCCTGCAACTTTTCCCGTCCGGCGGTCAGGGCTGCAGCGATACGGTGAAGCTGAACCTGACAAACGCAATCCGCTCAGGCATTGAGGCTGAGGTTTTACGCGGTGAAGAGGCGCTCAAGAAACCGCATTCCATCGCGGCTCTTGGATGCCTAGACAACCTGCTCGACGTTAATCTTGATATCGCGATCCAGGTGCCGAACCTGCAGGGCATCTTCCAAGCGGCGGTCAGTCAGGCACAGGGCCAAGTCTGTTCCTTCGCCGAAGGTAAGATGAATGAGTTGACCTCGCAGATGACGAACCTCCTGCAATTGCCGAATTTCAACTTCCTGCCAATCGGTGGCCTGACCGGCAACTCGACGACGTCGATTGGCGGCGTGGATTTGAACACCGGCGGCGGCCAAGTCGGGCAAGGGGTCACCGACAACGGGACGACTGTGTCTCCCAACAATCTCGATGCGGTTTATGAACTTATCTATGGAGGTGGCAATGGCGGCTAATACCTTTGGAAAGATGACGCTCAGAAAATGGATGGCCCTCGCGGTGGTTTTGGCGGTGATCGCGTTCACCTTGCTGACCCAGTTCACGTCGTTTCAGGTTCCCGGGTCGGTGACCCAAGGAAAACCAGAGCCGACTGTCCATCCCGGCATCCAGCTTCAGGGCTCGACGGAGTCTCGAAATAACCTCGATGAAGTGAACGACATAGTTCGGGGGAAGAACCAGAATGGCCAGAGTGAAGGAACCGCAAATGAGAACTAAAGCTCCCAAGACATCCCTTCGCAGTGTGGCGCTCAGATCGACGGGTTTAAGCAGCGCTTTGTCTGTGTGTGCAACCGCCTGGCTCATTACGCTCGCGACACCAAGCTATGCCTTCGGCGGCTGTTCTTGCGGCGGCGTCCAGAACATCGTGCGCACGGCACGCATCAACATCAACAACCACACAACCGAGGTCGGAAACTACATCACCGACAACATCCTTAGAGGCGTGGCACAGCTGTCGGCCTATTCCAAACGCGAAACCGAAGCCACAAAACGCATTGCGGAAGGACGAGACCAGAACGCAGTACTATTGGAGCGACAGAAGATCAGGGCAGCAGCTGAGGGTGGACGTTACGATCCGGCCACGTCGGCGTGTATTGATCTCTCGGGTGTGTTGAACTTTGGCGGCGGCCAAACCAGCCAAGGCGTTGGCGGTATCGATATCGCGAACCTGTCACGCAACAGGTCCTACGGGAATGGGGCTGCCGGTGCGCCGGTCCGTTCCGGCGGTCTGGCCTTGGCGCAAGAGATCAAGCTCGACCGTGACAATCTTCGAAACGTCGGCGGGTTCGCCGATCCAACCTCCGACGTCCGGCTCCTGACCGAGGCGATCACCCTAGACACGTCTGACCAACAGGTCGCTCAAGCCTATGCGCGCATGATCAATAACATGATCGATCCCCTGCCACCAAAACCAGTCACGACCGAAGAAGCCAGAACACCAAATGGTCTCGCGCGGATCGCAGCACGGCAAGTCGACGCAACACGCCGCTCTGCCTCTCATGCCGTGTTCACCTATCTCGGAGACATTGCAACTCCAACTGGCGGGACAGAACTTGCGAGTTGGGCACGCAATGCAGCCGGTCCGGCCTATCCCAATGCAATCGGGGACAAAGTCTCCTCGCTTCAGGCGGTCGATGTCTTCGTGCATTCGCGGTTTGCCAATCCCGACTGGCATCAATCTATCGCCAAGATGTCGCCTGACGCGGTGATGCGGGAGCTGCTCCTGACACAAGCCCTCGATCTCCACGTCAACTGGATGCGGTTTGGTCTGGAGCGCCGCGTCGCGGCGGTGGAGGCGGCAAGCTTGGCTTCCAATATTGACGGAACCGAGGGTGCCGGCGGCGGTGCACCGCTCGGCAACTAGCAGACGAAGGCTCAATGATGGCGCGTGACAACAAAGACGAACCAAAGAAGGGCCGCACACGTCGCGCGGCCGGGTTCTTCGCGCGCCGGGGCCGCGTCGACAAGGCTTTTGAGGCCAGCAAACTCGGAGCGGATTTTATCGGCGACCTCGCGGACCGGGTTCGACCCAAGGCGCTCGATCCGAGAGGACTGACAGGACGCTATGACGATGGCGGCATCAAACGGTTCCAGGAGATGGCGCAGTCAATGAGCGAGGTCGAACTGGATCGTCAATATGAAGGTTGGCGGATGCAGCGTGCCTGTTTCCAATATGCGGGCCTACTTGCTGTGTTGGCCATTCCTGTGGGGCTGATCTTTTTGGGTATCAGCCGGATCTTCGTCATCAGCCTTGTCGCCCTGTTTTTGTTCTCGATGTTCCGAGCGGTTCGCGCAGACTTCTTTGCATGGATCATCGAGCAGGGTCGGTTCGGCGGCTTTTACGATTATATGACGTCGCGGCTGCCGCGGAACATGCAGATCATCATCCCAAGCCGGAAGCGCGATCAAATACAGAACCGAAAGCAGGGCCGGTGAGAGTTGCCTCAAGTCTCGCCATTGCGGCCACCCTTCTTCTTGCATCCACCGACGTCGGCCTCGCGCAAGAAATCAGTGTTCCTGACATCTTCAACGGCACGGGGGATGATCGCTCCAACACGTTCTTCAACCTGATCTTCGGCGACCTGTTTCCAGGACCAACCGCCAACAACCGCACCGTGATCTCGCTCCTGATGCTGTCGTTCAACATCCTGTTTCTGGCGGTCGGCGCACTCTTCCTGCTCTACAACATCTTTCAAGGCACTTTGGATTCTGCGCATGAAGGCATCGTGCTCGGCCAGAAATCCACCATCTGGGTGCCGATCCGGATCCTCACTGCCTTCGCTTTGCTGATCCCGCTCGACAATGGCTATAACGGTATCCAGCACGGTATCTCCTATGTGGTGCGCGCGGGCACCGCTGCAGGGTCATTCTTCTGGAACCAGACCGCCGACCTGATCATCGCCGACGAGGTTCCCATCGTTGGGACCGACTATGTCGGATCGGACGCGCGGTTCCTGCAACAACTCTGGCGCATGGAGTTCTGCCGCGCGGCGTATAACTTCGAGGTCTCGAAGGGCGGTGATCTGCAACTGGTCAGCGGCGGCAACTGGTCCGATCTGGCCCCCGCGCCTGCTACCCCCCAGATCGATGCCTACACGCCACAAATCATGACCTATTCAACACCTACGATCACGAGCGCCTGTGGGTCGGTAACGCTACCACCAGCCACGGCCGCGCTGAAGCGGATCAGTCCGGCGACGAACATGGATACCATCAACATCAATATGCGCGCGCTTATCGATACCCTGCGTACCGACATGCGCGGTCCGGCCGAGGCGGTCGTCGCCAAGATATCCGCGCGGGATCCGATCGTCGCCGGCGACTTCCCGAACCTTGCGACCATGATGGTGCAGCTGCGCCAGCAGCATTCCGCCATCGTAGGTCCCATCGTCAATCCGGGTGCCCTATCTACGCTTGTCCAGACCGAGAGTGGGACGCCGATTTCGCAACAGATCCGCTCCATCGGCAGTGACGGGTCCGGCGCGCTCTCCGCCCCCACCGCCATCGCCGGAGATTTGAAGACCGGTGGCTGGATGATGGCAGGCTCCTATTACATGCTGATCAGCAAAATATCTGGCGATGCCAACGCGGTTGCGGGCATGTTTCCGACGGCGACGCCGGGCACGTTGATCTCCACGACATTGAACGGCGGTGTCCAGAACACGCTGGCAACAGAGCTGGGCCGTTCCTACTGGTTCCAGAGCAACGCCGACCGGGACGCGCAGAAAATCCTGGCGGGGATCGGCGCAAGCTACAATGCGAGCGTCTCGGCCTGGAACGAGGCAGCTGCCAACGCAGGTCTGCGCGAATTCATCACCGAGCGCGCCTATGCGGGCGATGATGCGTCCTCACCAGAAAACTTCCTGCCACCACCCACAAACTTGCTGAAAGGTATTCAGCTGCTGGCCCCCGATACGATCACCGTCGATCCGATGATCGGGTTGATGGCCTATGCCTCGACGTTCTTGACCTACGCAGTGGTTGCGATTGGCGTTCTGGCAACGGCCTCAGCCGTACCCCTGTTCGGTTCAATCCCGGCGACGCTGGCCGCAATGACCAGTGGGTTGTTCCAGATCGGCATCTTCGCTGCGATATTCGTCGGGTTCGTCCTGCCCTATCTACCTGCAGTCATTTGGTTGATCGCCCTCCTTGCCTTCATGCTGCTGGTCATCGAGGCGGTGTTTGCAGCACCTCTTTGGGCTGTGGCCATGCTATCGATGGATGGGCACGGCATTTCCTCGAACATCTCGCGCAAGGGCTGGTCTTTGCTCCTGATGTTATTTCTGACACCGCTGCTGATGGTGTTCGGATTCCTGTTGGGCATGGTCTTGTTCCGGATCGCGGCGTTTTCACTTAACGGCATGCTGTTTGCTGCGCTCAGCTCGCAGATGGCGGCGGATCCGGGCGCGTTCGGCGTCCTGTCACAGTTCCTAACCATGGCTGTTCTGACCGTCTTTGTCGGATTGCTTTATGTCGTCATCATCGACTGGTCGTTCAGCCTGATCAACGTCTTTCCGGCACGCGTCTTCAAGTGGATCGATGGGATCGGTGACGATCTGGGGGCAGGGACAGCGATGACGGCAAAGGCCGCCGGAGTGGCAGGATCATACCAAGGAGGGGCCGCAACGGGCGGGCTGCTTGGCTCCGCAGGAAATATTGGATTGGCCAACAACAGAAGCCGACAGCCACGTCAGATCGGCAACAAGGCCTCAAAAGACAAATAACCATCAGCGAAAGAGAGTCATCGCGGCAAAGATGGCGATCCCGCCGTGATTTGGTTTGTGGGGGACATAGGCAGAACCACGGTACCCCGTTCGGTTTACCGTCAGATGCAAAACGATGACGATCGAAGTCAATTGCAGGAAGTAAATCGGTTCCGAAATTAAATGGGCCGGGATCGCGACCAGGCCATCAATAAACTCAAAGTGTTCTGAACTGCTCCTTTGCCACTCCTCTGCAAATGCTTCGACGGTATCCAGCAGATGGATCATAGCGCGCCAGAAATAGATCATCATACCGACAGCCAGCCATTGGCCAGCAAGATGCACCAAAAAGCCGATCTTGCTATGCGTCTGTCGTATTTTTTTGAACCATTTGAACATATTTTATTATGACACAAAGTGGGTGTTTTGACCACACAATTGATTGTCATGTATCGTAGCACCTAACGCTATTAGCGTTACATTTTGACAAGACTAAAGCTTGATCTGCCCTAGAAACCCTATCCCGGCCTGAAGAATGCCCGAGACATCCTCCACCTTCACAATTTTGCGTTGAACCAGTTTTTCGGCAGACTGTGTCATAGTCCTAGCGACCAGGTTTGGGTTGGAACAGCTGTCCGAGAATACCTGTTTAACAACATTCACCCACTCCAATGGTGGTACACTTAGGAACCGGTCGCGCACGTTGCGATCTAACACGAGATACTCACGCAGTGCGACGCGCCCATTGCCGTCTGCCGTTTTGACCAACCTCTGCCAGACGATCAGATTCAGCGACGTCATCAGATCAAAGGAGCGCGCCTCCTGCTCCTCGGGTGGGAACAGAAAGGCCATGCGCCGAAGCGCCTCGGCGATAGACCCCGCATGTGTCGTGGTGTTTACCAAATGCCCGGTCAGACAGGCCTCAATGCAAGCTTCCATGCTTTCCCGGTCTCGGCTTTCGCCGACATTGATCACGGCCGGTGCACGGCGCATCGCGGCGCGGACACCTTCCGCGAAGGTGGGAATGTTGCGACCAACCCCGATCTCGGACTGGCTGATGAAGGACGCAACATCGGCGGCGTCCGTGTTGATATCCCGGAACGTGTATTCAATAGGGGCCTGTAGATCGATAATCTTGCGAGATCGATCACGGTTCTCCAAATGGGAGCGGGTCATGGCCGCCATAGTTGTCGACTTGCCGTGGCCGGTCGCGCCAGCAACGACAATGATACCGCTCGCAGGTTCCAGATGATCGCGCAATTCTTCTTCCAGTCCAACATCGTCCAAGGTCGGTGTCGTATCGGGTAAGGCCCGAAGCGTGATCTGTACCCCATTGGTCCCGAACCGCTGTTCGCCGGTCGCGTTCACTCGGAACCGTTGACTGCGCTTACGGTCTATCTTCTTCTCATAAGAAAAATCCAAAGGCCGTCCCGCACTTACCAAGGACATCGCATCGTTGGCAGACCACAGATGGGCCAGCATCGCCTGCACTTCAGTGATAAGCAGACGGCGTTTGGTGGCGAGTTTTTGGTCGCCATGTAGCTGCACACGCATCCGCAGGTCAGCGCTAATGTTGATGTCAGACGCCCCCTTCATCGCGGCTCCTACCAAAAAATGATCAAAAGCCGTTAGATCGCTTTCGAACCGATTGGGCTCGTCTTTCAGGATGGTGACGTCAGTTTCGTTCGGATCATCAGGGTTGAGGTTGATCCTATCCAGGTCGATCATTTAGTCACCGCATAACGCCTCTGCAAAGGCTTCCACTGGCTCGGATCCCGGACAAACCGCGCTGAGCTGACGATTTGCACCCGACGTTCGCCGATGAAGAGTTCGTCCCCATCACCAGCGGACCGGCGCTCGCTGGACTGGATCACCAGTTCCTTGACCAAACCGGCCTGAACCATGCGGCGATATTCAACCATGCCGAGGTAGTCGCGCTTCAACCGGGAGAAATTCAGGCCGAGCGCCTCGTCGGCCTGTTCGACACCCGCCTGCCAACCCTCGGCGGCGAAGCGGTTGAACACCTGCTTTTCCTCCTTGTTTTGCGGCAAAAAATCATCGTCGGGCTCACTCGCCTCCTCAAGCGGAATAACAAGATAGTCACGCCATGTCGGTATGATCGTGACGATGCGCCCTGGTATCTCGAGGCGGTAGAATTCATCGGCTGCCACAGCAGACTGTCCGCTCTCATCCACATTGATGGCAGCCGTGGCGCGGCTCACGACGGGCGGGAGGATATATCCCGTCTCTCGGGGCGCACGGTAAGAAACCCTGTTGAAATCGAACGTTCGGGACAGTTTTGGGCTGTCGCGTTCCAACTGCCGCATGACTTCCCAGACACGATGCTGATAGCCAGCCTGCGCGGCATATGACACGGCAGCCTCCCGCAATAGATCATAGCGATCTTCTTCGACCGACGTCTCGTAATTCCCGCGTCGTGTGCGGACACTGAACTCTGCGAAGTCGGCAGGGGGCCTGTCGGAGCGAAACTGATCAGGACCGCCTATGAGGATTGGGTCAGGCTCTTGGAAATCTGCCTCTTCAAGCTGGAGAGTTTCGCACCCGGCTAAGACGAAAAGGGCCAAGAACGGCAGAAGGGGGCTGCGCAGATGGTGCATCATACTTCCGTGTCCTCGATATGGGGAACCGGGCTACCCTCGGGCCGACTATAGACGATCGTCATCGTCATTGCGCGTTGATCGACGACCAACGTTGCGCGCTCTTTGCCTTGAAAGAACGCCTCGCGCAGTGCGCCCATAGCGGGCAGGTCTCTTTGAATGAGTGTGATCATGATCGGCGCACCAGGTTTTTCACCTTGCGCGATCACCCGGTATCCGGTCTCAAGCGCCATTGTGGAGACGAAGTCTTCGATTGGGCCGGTGAACGCAGAATGCACGACCGTCATCAGGCGTTCATCTGCCACAACATCGGGATTTAGCAGCGTCGTGGTGCCCGTCGCATATGGCTCGAGCACACCATTGTAGAGACCTGCGTCGGCAATCTCGCGATCCACCACCGAAGTTTCCGCATCGATCAAAGCTGACAGGCTGGTGGTTTCAGGCGAGGTGGTGACTGCGCAAGCTGCGCAGCTCAACAGCCCGAAAATCAAAAATACGTTCTGGGCCAAGCGCATCCACATCCCCATCGTTCGTTATGTTTATCGTCAGGTTGATTCAAAAGACTGATGCTCTTCTATCGTTATATATAATGATACAAGAGCATAGGAGACGGCGGCTGCATAGGTGAATGGTATGAAGACAGCCCAGTTTGGGGATATTGCGCGAAAACTTGCCGTTCTTGCCGTAAAACCCGACACCAGTTTTGCGCTACAAGCTTTCCTCAACTCTTCAGCAACACGAGACATTGTCGATGTCATGAATGAAATTGATCTTCTGGCGCGTATCCTTGATGAACACGCGCCAGAGGGGAGGGAGCTTTAGCCCCCAATCCTTTTGACCGGAATGCCCAGCTTACGAGCTTTATCAACGAGGTTTTCGTGAATACCGGAGCCGGGGCAGGCGATGATACCCTTCGGCATGGTCTTCAAGAGTTTATCGTTGCGCTTAAAGGGGGCCGCTTTGTTGTGTGATTTCCAATCGGGACGGAAGACCACTTGGGTGACGCCTCGGTTCTCTGCCCAGAGGCTCGCGATGTGTTCGGCTCCGTTCGGTGTACCGCCATGCAGCAGGATCATGTCCGGATATTTCTCTCTTGAGCCGTCGAGGATGGTCCAAATCGCATCGTAATCCTGGTAGTCGCCGCCGGTGAAGGCGATGCGGGTGCCATCGGGACAGTGGATTTCGTTCTTCTTTCGTTGTTCTGCGGAGAGGAAGTTGCGGCTGTCGACCACCGAGGCTGTGAGGTTCTTGTGCGAAACCCGCGATCCTGATCTTGGCATCCAGATCGATCCGGTCTCTGTGTGGAAATGGGCGGCTGACGCATCCCGCATCGCCTCATAGGCATCCCGGTGCTCGACCAGTTTTTGTCCGCGCTCGATCTTGCGTTCCAACTCCAGGCTTTTGACCTCTGATCCGTCCTGGCATCGAACGAGGTCGCGTTGTTCGCATTCATTCTCGTCGAGCTGGCGCTCTAATCGGTTGAGGCGGCGATGAAAGATGTTGGTGAGGGACCAGAGCATCTCTTGCAGATCCTCTTCGAGCTGTGTGTCGGCGAGAAGCATGTGGCTCGCTTCGACCATGGAGCTGATGGCTATCTCAGTCTGGTCCTCTTCGGGCAGTGGGCGACGATCGATTTCGTCTTCGGGTGGTGTCGCGCCGTAGAGGGCGAGATCGTCGAGGACGCTGGCTGTGGCGCTTGCGTCGGGGGTGAAAGTGGAGGATGCGAGGGTCATGATCTGGTCCTTTTTTGAGGCTTTGGGTTTCGTCCTGATCCGATTTGGATGGGGCGATAAAAGGACCGTCAGCAGCCCGGGCGCACCCGAAGGGCCGTAGCGCAGCGAAGGACGGGCAGGGCGCGGAAATTTGTCTCGCGAGGAATGGGCGCGGCACGCGCGCAGGGGAAATTTACGGGACCTGGCCGTTGCGGCACGGGATGAGGGCGCCTTTGCGCCCGACCTGTCGGTCCATCGACCCCGGCATCCAAACGGAACAGGGCGCAGCGCCACCGCCAAAAGGTCAGTGCCTGATCCCATGCTTCCTTCCGGCCCCCTTACGCGGAGGGCCAGAGATCATGCTCAGATGCATGCGCATCGATGAAGGCCGCCAGCCGTTGGCGCAGCTGCGTCACGCCGTCCGTCGTGAGGTCCAGGTTGAAGTCGTCTCGCTCCGGGGTCAGGATGAGCGGTTCGATCCCGTCCGCATCGGCGCGATCTGCAAGCCGGGTTGCGGCGCGCGCGCCAGCCTCGTCGTTGTCGCGCGCGATCCAGAGCCGCCTGATCGAGGCTGGATAGGTGAAGGCAGCGAGATGGTTTGCTGTCAGGCAGCAGGCCAAAGCCGCCCTTGGAAGCGCCGTCCCGACGGACAACGTGTTCTCAAGCCCTTCGCCGGCGAGAAGATCGGTGCAAGATCTCGTTTCACCAAACCGGATCGCGTTGCCATGTAGGCGACCGAGTACACGTTTCGGAGCCTCGATGGCGGCCAGACCGCCCGTCCGCGCATTGAGAAAGACGCGCGAACATCCTGTGACCGTGCCCGCATTGTCGGTGATCGCCGCAAGAAGTGCCGGGATTTCCAGACGCGTCCCATCCTGGGCCCTGAGATAGACATTTGTATGAAACGCCAAGGCTGGCCCGAACCGGGCGATACCGCGACCGCGCAGATAGGCCTCGGCCAAAGTGTTTCTGATCGGCCTGCCATAGGAGAACAATTTGCGACCCGCTGCCGCCTGACGATTGGAGGCCACGGCCGGTTCATAATCGCTTGTTCCGTCATCTGGTATCACGGGTGCCTCGCCGAGATAGTCAGCGGCTTGCCGCAACAGATCTGGGTAAGCCACAGGTTCCAGATGGTAGTGCAACAGATCGAGCAAGTCGCCGTGATCGCCATTCTGATGGTCGGTCCACTTACCAGCTTTCCTGCTGCCATGGGATTTCAACCGGATCGTCAGGCTTCGCCCTTTTGCACCGGAGATATCTGCCATCTGCCAATAGTTGCCAACTTTGCGTCCTTCGGGAAACCAATGCCGACAGAACGCTTCGGCATGACGCGCCAGACCGCGGGCCAGAGCGCCCGGATCCAGTCTTTCAAACTTGCTGCCATAATTGGTCATGCAGCACTCCTCTCTCCGGATCCGGCTGCTGTGATCTTGTGGCGTGCCATGAGCTGATCCAAGACATGGGTGTCATGGGCCGGAATGAACAGGCGCGTGGCCCAGGAGATAATCTCGGTGAAGCATCCCATCGCTTTATAGCTTTCCAAAGCGGCCGTATTGTAACCGGTGAGTTCCAGCCGGTATTCGCTCATCACCCGTGATCTGCGCAGGGTTAGACCACCGGACAGCGGCAGGCTTTGGCCACGTGTGAGGACCGCGTCGAATATCTCATCGGCGGTGAGCTCGACCGAGCATTCGAGCCCAAGAGCTGCATAGACGTTGGCGAGTTGATCCTGTGTCACCATACGGCCAATCGCGCGTTCACCATCCTCGGCTTGCAAGCGGTAGATGCGCATGTTGTCCGTTGGAAGACGGTCCCAGATCGGTAGTAAGAGGCCGGAGATCAACGTGAGCTTGGAGACGGACGTTTCGGGCACCGCGTCGACCTCCTTGGTCCAGGCGCGTTCGAACTCAAAATCGCTAACTTCCTCCCAGTGGGACGCGGGCAGCTCAAACTCCAGCATCCGGTCTGTCGCCATCGGCCGCATCAATTCAACCCGTGCGATTGGCTCGCCCTCGTCCGTCATCAGGCTGGAGGTTGGGATGAGCACCGCTGCCCGTTCTGATTTGCGGTTGAGCATCCGTTGGGCATTGGGCTGCCTCAGACAAAAATCTTTGACCTTCACCAAAGTCAGTGGGTGGTTTCGGTCAGTTCGTTCAACTGTCAGCGCAGTCGCCTTCGCACCGGTCGCCGCGTGCTCAAAGATCGTCTTGCGGTCGATGATCTCGAACTTCTCTGCGCGCAAGGTCTCCAAACCGACCTCATAAGTGCCCGCCGCGATCGCGTCATCGATGATCGCTCCGAGTAATCCCCCGAAGCATTCAAAGATAGCATCCTGCATATCGATGGTCAGCGCCAGACACCGGTTTAGGAATTGCTGGATCGGCGGCAGCTGCTCTTTCAGCGTGCCGTCACTGTCCATGAGTGACAGGCCGGTCATCTCTTCGAACCTCGTCTGCGAACACGCGCTGATCCGCCCCTTTGTCAAATCCCAGAAGAAGTTGCGCAGGGCCTTGCGGGCATAGGCACTTTCGAGATTATCCTCAGTACGGAACATGTTCTGGCCGCCGGTCTCGCGCTGGCCTTTGGTGATGGCTCCGAGCGTGTCGAGCCGTCGCGCAATCGTCGACAGGAACCGTTTTTCGCCTTTGACGTTGGTCGCACAGGGTCGAAACAACGGCGGCTGCACCTGATTGGTGCGGTTTGTGCGGCCCAACCCCTGGATTGCGTTGTCTGCCCGCCAGCCCGGCTCCAGCAAATAATGCACCCGCAATCTTTGGTTCTTAACCCCAAGATCGGCATGGTAGGAGCGTCCTGTCCCGCCCGCATCCGAGAAGATCAGGATGCGCTTGGCATCGTTCATGAAGGCTTGCGTCTCGCCGATGTTGGATGATCCCGGCCGGTTTTCGACCTTCAGGCGATGATCGCGCGTGCGGACAATGCGCCGGGAGCGTCCTGTGACTTCAGCTACGTGCTCTTTCCCGAAATGCCACAAGATCTGATCGAGAGCGCCTTGCACCGGTGCCAGTGCTCCAAGCCGTTCGACCATGGCATCGCGTTTGCGTGCCGCCTCCCGGCATTCAATCGGGTTCCCATCACCATCACGCGCCGGACGGGATTTGAGGTTGCCGTCTTCGTCGGTGTAGGGCTCGAATAATTGGGTTGGAAACGAATGCATCAGATAATCGAGCACATATTCCCGCGGCGTGATGTCGACATGCAGATCATGCCATTCCGATGCCGGGATCTGCGCCAGACGCCGTTCCATAAGGGCTTCGCTTGTTGAGACGATCTGAACCACCGCCGATGCACCGTTCTCTAAGTCGTTCTGCATGGATTTGATCACGCTCGGGCATTTCATCGCGGTGATCAGGTGATTGAAGAAGCGCTGCTTATTGCTCTCGAACGCTGACCGGGCCGCTGATTTGGCCTGCACATTTAGCGTGCTGTCCTCGGCAGTAATGCCTGAAGCCTCAAGTGCCGCTTCCAGATTGGTATGGATCACCTGAAACGCTTCGGCGTAGCTGTCGTAAATGTCGCGCTGTGCCGGTGTGAGATCGTGCACCAGCATCTCGTATTCGACACCCTCGTAGGACAGCGAGCGCGCCAGATAAAGACCGAGCGCTTTAAGATCGCGCGAGATGATCTCCATCGCAGCAATTCCGCCCGCTTCCATGTCCGCGATGAACTGTTCGCGCGTGGCAAAGGGTGAGTCACCGGTTGCCCAGAGACCGAGACGAGAGGCATAGGCGAGATTGCCAACAATCGTAGCACCTGTTGCCGAGACATAGAGCACCCGTGCATCGGGCACGAGGTTTTGAAGTTTTAATCCGGCTAGACCTTGCTGCGAGGCCTGTTTGTCGCCCCGTCCGCCTTCCTTTCCCTTTTCGCCTGCAGCGTTCGCCATCGCATGGGCTTCATCGAATGCGATCACGCCGTCAAAACCTTTGCCGAGCCATGCGGTGACCTGATCGAGCCGGGAAGCTTTAAGGATATCGTCATGCTGGCGTTCGGCCGTGCGCAGCGTCGCATAGGTGACGAACAGAATGCCTTGTTCGAGGCGAATGTCTGAGCCCTGTTTGAACCGGGACAGGGGCACGATGTCAGAGACACGCCCGCCAATGGCAGTCCAGTCGCGGATCGCATCTTCGATCAGCTTGTCGGATTTTGAAACCCAGATCGCCCGCTTGCGCCCACGCACCCAATTGTCGAGGATGACACCCGCGACCTGTCGGCCCTTGCCGCAGCCCGTACCGTCCCCGAGGAACCAGCCTTTGCGCAATTGAAACCCGTCTTCGGCATCCGCTTCACACGCGATAAGGCGTTGGTCTTCGTCATCATGACGGAACCAGCTGCTCAAATGTTGCTCGTGGGCCTCCCCCGCGTATATGATGCTTTCGATCTGTGCGTCGGACAGCGCGCCGTCCGTGATCAGCTTGGCATGCAATTTAGGTCGATAGGAGGGAAGGGGTGGTGCGACCGAAGCCATGGCAGCTGATTGCACAAGGGCCGTTGGATGCGGATGTGCGCCTTCGATGGTAATCGACTGAACCTCATAACCTTCATAAAGCGCCTCGGTCAGACGGCTTGATTTTTCCGTCCAGAGTTTCGGTAGGTAGGCGATCTCTTCTGCCTCGATCAGATCAAATGGATGCCGTGCTTTCTCCGCCTCTACCGCCCGCACCTGGCTGCGCGCTTTATCTCGCAAAGATTGGATTGATGGTGACTGCACAACTGAGGACCTTGAAGCGTTTGCGGCCTGTTCAGTTGGCTCAAAAATCAAGCGGGGCGGACAATGGGCTTGCACCAAGGCCAGAAGCGCTTGCGAGCTTTCCGCCTGATCATGATAGGCGGCGGTCAGATCGGGGGTGAGACCTTCGCGCTTGTCGATGACCGTCAGGCGGGTTTCGGTCGTCGTGCCGTGGCGCGCGTAAACCCGGCCCGCGATCGGCGCGGAAAAGCGGATCGTAGCGATCTCGCCGATGCGCTTGAAGGCGGAGCGGAACGCCGTGTTTGCTTGAGAAACGTTGGCGCCGGAGACAACGACCAACCGGCCATCTGGCTGTAACCGATCAAGCGCCGACAGAACATGCTGTCCCATCGCGGCCTTGTAGCGACCTTCAACACTGAGTGCGGCGGAGAACGGCGGGTTCATGATGATAAGGCTCGGCGAAACGGACGCATCCAGCCGATCATCTATTGAACTGGCATCATGACGGCTTACTGCGGCATCAGGGAACAGTTCGCCCAACAGGTCAGCACGGACATCATCGATCTCGTTAAGATGAAGTTTTGCGCCCGCCAACTTCGCGTAGATCGCCAAGAGGCCGGTGCCGGCGGAGGGTTCTAGAACGACATCATCAGCCCGACATTGCGCAGCTTCGGCAACGATCCAAGACAGTGGCAGAGGCGTCGAGAATTGCTGCAGCTTTTGCGAAGTCTCGCTGCGGCGGGTGTGTGATAGTGCGAAGCCCGCAATCTTCTCCACAATTGCCAAGAACTTGGCGGGCGTGTCGCATTGGCGACGCATCAGTGCGCCATATTTGAGCAGCAGCAGGATCTGCGCGCATTCGCCGACTTCGTATCCGTCCTTCCATACCCAAGCCCCGGAGGCGTCAGAGCCACCAAAAGCGGCCTCCATGGCTGCACGCACGATCTTTTGGTCGAGCGCTTTGCCCTGTTCAAAATATGGAAGCAGTTGATGGGCCGCCTGAAGCAGCGCGGCGGCACGCGACGGCGCGCCTGCAGTAAGCATATCTGTCATGGGAAATCTCCAGGTCAAAGGGTTGCCACCCATCCCCGCAGAACTCTCTCTGACACCGGGGAGGGCTTGCCCTTTCCCCGGACCTTCCTCTCCCTCTTTGCGGAAAACCCATGCTGGACCGCGCCTAGCAATGAGGGAGGGTCGTATTCTTGTTCCTGAGACGGGATAGCAGATAGCCATCCCGTCGCTGATCTAACTCAGCTGCTGTCACCTGCTGGGTGGCCAACCCGCTGACATCAATCCGCCCCTTGCCAATAATGACTGTAATGATCTGATCCTGTCGGCGCAGCCAATAGAGCTCGCGATCAATAACGCGGGTGATCGCATTGATTTGCGCCTCAAGGCTGGTCTCGAGCATATTGATGGCGAGGTCTTCAGCCTCATCACGGAACCAACGTTGCTGCTGATCGAAGGACCCGGCTTCGCTATCATCCGATGGATTGAACAGAGCATGTTCGAGGAAATCGACGAGATCGGCACTGGTCGCCTTGGACGCCTTGGTGACGACGATATCAACCTCATCCAGACCCCAATCATCTTCCCCGAAGATCAACCAGTCCGTTGCCAGGGTCCATTCCTCGGTAAGGGGCGCATCTGACAATGTGCAATGGATTTCCAATTGATCTGGCCGCTCGATCATCGTGTGGCGTTTGCCCGGCTCGACGCACACCGTGTCAGTATCACCGATGATGCGGTATCCTTTGACCGACACCCGGGCCAGTTGGTCATACCAATCGTAGCCTTCAAATCCGACTTTAGGATCATAAAGTTTGGTTTCAGCACGCTGGGCGGAGAGCGCGAAGGCGAGATTCTGCTCCTCGATCGCGCCACCTTCTGAATCAAAGACAACATCATCTGCGTCAATCACTTCGACCTTGCCATAGCCATTTTGGTCGCTGTCCGCGTGGCTCGGCTCGAACACACGCAATTGCATCGCGGCTGGCGGCAAATGGATGCCAAACTCGGCGGCGCGCTTGAAATTGTCATAGGAGAGAGAATGCGGTCCAGCTGCTTTGATCAGTTGATAAAAGATGGTGCTGATATGGGTGCGCAGTTCGTCCATGAAGGCGTTCTCGACGATTTCCTTACGGGCGGGCAGAACCAGCTTGATATCTGTGCACTGGATGACATCCAGACGTGCGTAGTATGATCGATGGAATTCTTGGCCCACGCTCGGCAAGCGGCCATAGAGGGTCACTCCGTGAAAATTGACCGTCTCGTTGTTACGGAAACTGATCGGGCCGCGTTCATAGATCCCGATCCGAATGCCGTTCCACTCTTCGATGTGCTCGGCATCTGCGAGGAAATCTTTGCGCTCGACGCGCACGCCGTCGACCATGACGTCAATGAGCAAATACCGCGCTGCGTGGTTTGCGGCAGCGACATAGCTTTCGTTGGCTTTGGTGGCGATTAAGATTGTGGTCCCACCGTGGTTGGCGGGACCGTCATTACAAGCGATCGGAACCGCTCCGCCAAAACTGTCGGGTTGGGCATCGATCATCCAAGACTGGGACGTGCCCTGTTTCCGGGCGATAATCCTGACCCTGCGACCGGCCAATGAGAAGAACCCCAAGCCAGCAGCGTCTTCCAGTGATTGGACGTCGTGGTTCCACGCGCTTTGACCCAATGTGAACAGGTCTCTGGGATCTTTAAGACCGGGACCGTTGTCGATCAGGCAGATAACTGGACCGATGTTGGGATAATCGATCTGGCTCACTGAGATCTGTGTCGCTCCGGCGCGGCGTGCGTTTTGAAACAATTCGGCGAAGATGTCGTCGAGAGTCGCATTGAACAGGCGCGAAACCTTAGAGATCGCGTCATCCGCGACGCAGGCGTGAAACGTTGTTGGGATATTCATCGGAAGGCTCCTTGGAGAGGGGTGATGCCTTCCCGGAAACTCTCTCTCAGAGGGGGAAGGCTTGCCCTTCCCCAAACAGCCTCTCCCTCTTTCCGGCAGGTGCGCCGCCAAGCAAGACGCGCGGCGGCGTCAGGTCACCGACGATTTGGCCTCAGCCAGACAGTAACCGTCATAATCGCCCAGAAGCCCCCAGCAGGACGCAACTTCATCTTCATCCTTTTCGACGACGAAGCCGTAACAATTGCCAGTCAGATAATGGTCATAGGTTTGGACCTCTTGGCGCAGATGATCAGCAATCTTGGCGCGCAGGTTCTTTGAGACGCGGGTGACGCTGTATTCTTTGCGGATTTCTTCCAGCTTCACATAAATGTAGCCGACCTGGCCGGAATCCCACGGGCAATGAAACCCCGTGGTGTTCATGGTGATGCCACTGTGATCATAGAGATAGAGCGGCAAGATGACGGCGCGCCTCGACGCTCGCTCGAACAGGGCGTTGGTCGACAGATCAGTCTCATAAGTGAGGTCGCAGAGGTCGATCAGCAGTTCGCGGGGATCGCTATGGTCGTGTTTGTCGCCAAGATTGTAGCGGTGGTGCCAGCAAGTCATCGTGCCGAGATTGTCATAGTCGCGCGGGCTTTCGGGATCGGGGTCGTGGATGATCTTGATGGTGTGATTGCGGTAGCTTTCCTCATAGATGGGGTTTTCCATCGGTCTTCTCCTCTTTCCGGCAAAGACGAAAAGGCCCGCCGTGATTGGCGAGCCTTGGTCTTTTTATTAATGTTTTGGATTGATCAGGCGGCTGCGCTTTCAGCCTTCTCGGCTTCTGCCGCCTCAAACTGTTCTTTGCTCAAGAGGTTGAAATAGAGGTTTTCGGTGGCCTTTTTGAAGCCGGGCGGTTTGCGCGGCGCGAGACAGCGCACGGACGCGTTACAGCCTTCGCCATGTTCCATCGCGAAATGCGTGACCTGATCGACGAGATCGTCCATGCCGGCTGCGGTAAACTCTTTGCTGGGATAGGTGCCGCCGAAAATGTCGTATTTGGTAACGACGAAACCGCCATCTTTGTGGGCGGGGTGAAGCGTGACTTTGTATTCGCAGGGTTTAGCCATTTGTCTGGTCTCCGTGACGGGCGGGCCCGGATCATCCGGCCCCTTGTGAAACCCGTCAGACGGATAGGACCGTCCTCGATCACGAGAACGGTCCAAATATCAATGAGCGTTTTGCCGGTTTAGTATTCGGACGGGAGCAGCAGCGTCAGGACACGGCGCGTCCGTTTGGGATCGGTTGGTGTTTCCGCACCGTACTCGTAGTTTTCATCATACAGATCAAACTTGAACCAGACGCGTTCGCCTTCGATCTCGAGCACGCCCATCTCGTGCAACCCGTAAGGATCGCTGTCGGAGTCAAAGGCATCAAAAGTGACAAGCGCATCGATGAGAGCAGCGCGGAATTCATCACTTTGTGCGGCGATGCCTGCGGTCATGACGAGCTTGCCAGGTGGGACACCGGGTGCTTTGACCGATGCGGTCAATGATGTGCGGAAAGCATCGTTTTGTTGCGCGATGATCGCTGCAATCGCAGGATTGGTGACGTCCTGTTCATCTTGCGGTGCGGTAGATTGTGTTGCCTGGTTCATGATCTTTCTCCATGGCGGGATGGCCGACCCATTCGGCACTGGTTTGCCCGACAGCGCGATAGGACCGCCCCCGATCCCTTGGTGGGATGGGAACGATCCAAGAGCTGAACCTTTCGACTTGGCGTTAAGCTGCGTCGCTCATGAATGCGGGCAGGGTGTCTGCGTCAACTTCTACCGAGTTGAGTTTCGCCTGATTAGCTGCCTCTTCGCCAACAACCATTCCGTCTGGCAACCAGCGGGATGTCTTGGCAGCGGCCTGTGCCGTCAGACCAGCCGCCTCTTGCGGAGTGTCGCAGAAGGCCTGTTCCATCGCTTTTGCGATCTCGGCTTTGCGCAGCCCCGACTTATCGTCAGCCCAACGATCATCAATCAACGCCTTTGCCATATCGAGTGCATGGTCCTTCTTTACCCGACCCCAATATGTATCGGCCGTCGGACGCCAGCAGGCGGCAACATCTACATTGAGACGTGATCCGATTGCTTCGATCACAGCACTTGCGCCGGTATCGTTGGAGAGCTGTTGGTTCAGCGCATAGGCCGCACACCAAGCAAACAGCGCCTGTTTGTCAGGCTCAGGTAGCGCTGACAGTTGCGCTAGATCTTCCGGTGCCTTGGCCTCAAGCCATGCAATGTTGAGACCGTCATTGAGCGCCTCGAGCATGCGTTCAGCGACAGTGTCTTTCAGGGTCTCCCGGGAGGCCGTTGTCGTCGCGGGACGTAGTGACAGATCAAGAGGAGACTGGCTGCGATAGTTGCCAAGAACCGAGGTGACCATCGCATAGAGCATTGTGTCGTAGGCGGTGCCATAATCAGCCGCCAAATGCGCGCGGATGATCTGATGACGCGTCGCCCGTAGATCGTCAGCCAGAGACCGCGGCAAACCTTGGGCCTTTCGCGCCGCATCCGTAGCGTTCAAAGGCACGTCAGGTCGGGACATGGAGGCCGGAAGCTCGATGGCCGGCCCCGAAGCGCTGTTGCCCTCTTGAGGAGATGATCCTTCTTCGTCGTCATCTTGCACCGCAGTCTCAACAGGTTTGGGAATGTCCTCGGGTTTCACCAACCCGGTTTCCAGACGCGGCTCCCCATTGTGCGAAATGCTTACGATACATCCAGCGATTTTGTGATCGTCGTCGGTGTAGGCGACGTTGGCTTCCTGGATCGCCTCGATCTCGCGGATACGGGCCCAGATCGTTTGTTCCTCTTCCTGAAGTTCCTCTGTCCACGTCTCCTCATCATACTCAGATTCGAGAGCATCTTGTCGCTCTTGCAGTTTTGCCAGTTCGGCTTCGAGTTCGGGATCGGGATCGAGCGGTTTGGGATAAACCCGACCGTATGGACGAAAGCTATCGTAGTCGACGTCCAGACAGGCCTCCGCCCATTTCCACGTCTTGGTCGCGTCTTCGGCCAAATCCTGCAGTTTATCCATCGCCAATTTTTCCAGCAGGTCCGGATCTTCCAGATGCATCGCGTCGCGCTCGGAAAAGAGGTCCTCAATGACGGAACCGCCTGCTTGCTTGTATGCGTCGATACCGACGAACAGAGCCAGTTTGGAGGAGCCGGAATAGGATTTCTGGGTGAGATGGTTCCGGATCGAATGGGGGGAGGGATTGTAGTGCTGCTTGACTACCTCCCACGCTTCAACCTGGCGCGCGTGATCGTCGGTCAATGTGAAGGCCATGACGCAATCGAGCGACATCTCACCTTCCCGAAAAATCTGCATCAGGTCGGGTGATACCGAGGCGAGCTTGAGACGCCGGCGCACGAGATCGTTAGTAATCCCGAACCGTTTTGCAATCTCATCCTCAGAGCGACCCTTTTTGCGCAATGCAGCAAATGCCTCGAACTGATCGGCAGCATGCATGGCGGCTCGGATCATGTTTTCAGCAGCGGATGTGTCTTCGGCTTGGTCCGGGTCTTCGATCGAACACGAGATCGGATGGTTGGATTTGATGATCTTATCTTTGGCCAGCTTGTTCAGGGCCGCCAACCGTCGCCCGCCGGCATGCACATGAAACTTCGTGCCAACTTTGTGCACGAGAAGGTTCTGTTTGAGGCCGGTCTCTTTTATACTGGCGTAGAGTTCGGCATCCTGGTCTTCGGTCGCCGGTGTCTTGCGGACATTCTTTGGGCTGATCACAAGCTGGTTGAGCGGGATCATTTGCGGTTCCAGCTCTGGCAAGCTGGCAGCGCCAGCCGCCTTGGACTTGGCTGCGGATTTGGATTTAGGGTTGGTCATCGGAGAGCTCCTTCTTGGAGCCGGTCCGGGAGAGCCTCTCTCTCCCTTCAAAGCCCGGCAACCCGGGCTGACCTTCCTCTTCCTCTCTGCAGCATCAGGCACGGCGCGGAACAATCCATCAGAGTGCGGCGTCTCGTACTTTGCTTGCGGCCCAAAACCTAATTCGCAGGAGCTCTAGATGGGGCAGGGAGCTTTTATCACGAATAACGCGACGTGAATCCGGCAGCAGTTCTATGATAGCGAGGTGGCTAAGAAGCAAATGTGTTGGTAAAATTTTACCACCTGATAAAATACTGATAATCATACTTATGTTAAATATTTGACAATATCGACTTATCCGTCATGTCGGTAATGCAGGCTTGGAACGGGTGCGCGCCTGAAACAGTGTCTCTAGGATTGGGCAGTCTGGCACATTGCCTTGGCTGCACTCCGCCGCCATTCCAACAAGAGCCTTTTCCAACTTTCGCAGCCCTTTGATCTTTTCACGCACAGACGCCAAGTGCCCAATGGTCAGTCCATGCACTTCGCCACAGGTGAAATCTTCTCGGTCAACCATTTCCAGCAATGCTCGGATTTCATCTATGCTGAACCCAAGTTCTCGGGACGTCTTGATGAAAGACAGCCGTTTGAGCTGATCATGATTGTACTGGCGGTTGCCGCCTGCCGTGCGATCCGGCTTTGGCATGATGTTGATCCGCTCGTAGTAGCGGATCGTTTCAATATTCACGCCAGTGCGCTTGGACATTTCACCAATCGGATAGCCTCGCGGGTTTGTGAAGTCGGACATCGAAAAAACCTCTTGCTTCTGTAGTGGCTACAGACCGCATCTTACATCAAGAAACCTGAATTGCGAGTGCCTGCATGACCGACACAATAGACGTTGAACTGAATCAGAGCGATCCTGACAGCCGAAAGGCGCGCATGATTGCGGCCGGTGGTATCCTTGGCGCTCTTGCCGCCTCAACGTGCTGCATTGTTCCATTGATCCTGATTAGCCTTGGCGTATCCGGTGCATGGATCGGCAATCTGACTGCGCTTGAACCCTACAAGCCAATCTTCATCATGATCACGCTGGGGTTTCTTGGCTGCGGCTATTGGATGGTTTACCGCAAGCCCAAGGTCTGCGCAGAGGATGAAACCTGCGCGCGGCCACTTCCCAACCGATTGGTTAAATCCGCGCTTTGGGCATCAACAATTCTTATCGTGATCGCGTTGTTCTGGAACTGGATCGCGCCGGTCGTTGCCCCCATTCTTCTTGGTCTGTGAAAGGACATACAATGAAACTCCACACTTCCGTTTTGGCCCTGATTGGTTTTATGGCCGCCCCTGTTTTTGCGGCTGAGCAGACAGTGATATTCTCTGTTCCCGGCATGACCTGTGCAAGTTGCCCCTTTATCGTTGAATCGGCGATGAGCGGGGTCAATGGGGTTGTAACCGTGACCGCTGATGCCGAAACCCGAACGGCGCTAGTTATCTTTGATGACGCCATCGCCAGTGCAGAAGATATTGCGTTCGCCTCTACATCTGCGGGCTATGAAGCTGAGCTTATGTCCGACGACGGCAATTCCTGAGCCGCATATGAAAGATAGCTCATCAGGAGGCCTACTGGCCTTCATCGTCGCCGCACCGGTTGTCTTGATTTGCTGCGCGGGAAAGGCAGCCCTGATCGGAACCGTTCTTTTCGGAACGGCTGGATTTCTGACGGGTGCCAATTTGCTAACTTCTGCCCTGGTGGCCACGCTTAGCGGCATCGTGTTCTTAGCAGCGCGCAATTTCATGCGGATGCGCAAACACAAACAAGAATTTGAAAAGGACGACCAACGTGAACGACAGACTTCTTAAAATGGGCATTATCGGCACGGTGATAATCGCGTTGTGTTGCTTCACGCCAATTCTGGTCGTGCTTTTTGGCATTGTCGGCCTGTCAGCTCTGGTCGGCTATCTGGACTACGTTTTATTCCCTGCCCTCGCTGTGTTCATACTGATCACGATTTACGCTGTCATCCGCCGTGCGCGGAAAACCTGAATCCGAAAGACCAACATCATGCTTGATTTACTGAACCTAAACGCGGTGGATGCCTATACGTATGACCTCGCTGTGATCGGTGCTGGCTCTGCTGGATTTTCCGCTGCAATCACCGCAGCCGAAGACGGTGCGCGGGTTGTTCTCATAGGCTACGGAACCATCGGCGGCACTTGCGTCAACGTCGGGTGCGTCCCCTCCAAAGCGATGATCCGCGCGGTCGAAGCACTGCACGCAGCCAAAGGGGCTGATCGGTTTGATGGCGTGGAAGCTACGGCAAAAGTAACCGATTGGGCGGCGTTGGTGGCCCAAAAGCAAGCCTTGGTGGATGATCTTCGCGCGGCAAAATACGTTGATGTTCTGCCGAACTATGAAGGCGTCACCTACATCGAAGGTCAGGCGAGTTTTGCAAACGATGGTTCTTTGAAGGTTGGAGACCGCATTATTCGTGCACCAAAAGTCATCATTGCAACGGGTTCGGCCCCGCACATCCCCGATATCCCCGGACTGGACGGCGTTGACTGGCTGGACAGCACGTCTGCACTTGAACAGATGCATCTCCCGAAATCTCTGATGGTGATGGGTGGCGGCTATATCGGCGTTGAGATTGCTCAGATATTTGCCCGTGCAGGCGTAGAAGTCACCATCGTCACGCGTGGTGGCTTGCTGCCGGAGGCAGAACCAGAGGTCAGCGAAGCCCTGGCGAAAGCCTTTTCCGAAGAGGGTATTAAGGTTCTTGATGGGCTGTCTTATGACCGATTTGAAAAATCGGGCGATGGCGTCACCCTGCACGCCACACATAATGGCGTGGCCGTCAGGATCGAAGCTGAAAAGCTAATGCTCGCAACGGGCCGTGTTCCGAACACAAGCTCATTGGCGCTCGATGTCGCCGGGATCGACACGAATGCGCGCGGTGGAATTGTAATTGACCCAGAGATGCGCAGCACACGGGACGGGGTTTATGCCACGGGTGATGTGACCGGAACCGACCAGTTTGTTTATATGGCGGCATACGGCGCGAGACTCGCTGCCAAAAATGCGATGAATGGAAACACGCTTAGCTATGACAACAGCATCATGCCTGCCGTGGTCTTCTCTGATCCGCAAGTTGCCAGCGTTGGCCTCACCGAAGCACAGGCCCAGTCTGCGGGTTATGAGGTTGTCACATCTGTTTTGGGTTTGGAGCATGTTCCACGCGCTTTGGCTGCACGTGATACACGCGGTTTGATCAAGCTGGTTGCGGACAAGGACAGCAAAAAACTCTTGGGCGCGCATATCATTGCCCCAGAAGGCGCGGACAGCATTCAGACTGCAGCGATGGCTCTCAAGATGGGTATGACCTACGACGATTTGGGTGCGATGATCTTTCCTTACCTCACAACTGTCGAAGGGCTGAAATTAGCTGCGCAGACATTCGAGAAGGATGTCGCCAAATTGTCATGTTGTGCGGGGTGATAAAATGACAAATGCAACAAGAAATGATCTTCTGGGTACGTATCGCAACGCCATCCTTGCTTGGTGGCTGCCCATCGGCTTGATGGTATTGGCGATCTGGCTTCCGACCGGGCCGAAGACAGCGGTCTGGGTTGTTGCACTGGCGTGGATGGGCGGTGCGTGCATTTGGAATAACCGCCGCTGCGGTCGCGTACATTGCCGCTATACCGGGCCGTTTCTGTTGGCGATGATCGTGCCAGTGCTGGGCCACGGTACCGGGCTGGTGCCGCTTGGACCGGACGGTTGGCGCTGGCTCGGTCTTACAATCGGAGCTGGGAGTGGCTTAATCTGGTATCTGAGTGAGAAGCTGATGGGACGCTACCGCTGAGGTTGATTTGGCGCAGACTTCGAACAGGAGAAGGTATGAATGGATTGCTGCTGCGTTGGGGTGCGCCTCTGATTGGCGCGGCAGTGGCGCTTGTCCTGATCTTCATGCTGTACGGAAGCTTGGACTTCGGCAAATTCCTGGATGGGCTGCGGTCTGCCAATCTAATCTGGGTCGTGATCCTCGCCGTGACCATCCTGTTGGAGCAATTTTTCAACGGCTGGAAATGGCGTCAAATTTTGCACGATGTCAAACCCGTGGACACCTTCCGGCTAACTGGCGCTTTGCTGGCCGGATATGGGGCCAATGTGCTGGTGCCACTTGGGATTAGCCCGTTGGTGCGCGCGTGGATTATCGCACGGCTTGAGCAGTTGAAGATGGCAACAGTCCTGACAACCACAATCATCTCGCGGTTTATCGACGGCGTGGTTTTCGCGCTTGTTGCAGGTGTGTTGGCGCTTGTCGGGAAAGTGCCGCAGGCTGAGGGCAATCTGGAACTGGGCCTCAGTGTTGCCGGCGCGCTCAACATAGTGTTGTTTGGCGGGCTGCTTTGGGCGATGTTCAGGTTCCGCACACTTTTTGCCAGCGACGGGCCGGTGATTTGCCGCCTGTTTGATTGGGTCGCCGCGCGAATGCGCGCAAATGGCCCGGGATTGCGCACGGCAATTTGTGATGGAGTGGTCTGGCCACGCGATGCCACACGGCGGGCAGCGGTGTTTCTGGGCGCAATCGCAGCCAAGTTAATCGCGGCGACCCATTTTGTCTGGGCGGGCCTTGCGGTTGGCGTCGTTCTGGCCCCTTGGGACTATATCTTTCTGATGGTGTTTTCCGGGTTCATCATGGTGCTGGGTCGTTTCGTGCGAATACCGGGCAGTTTCATTTTTGGCGCTGGATTTGCATTGCAGATGTTGGGCGTTCCGCCAGAAACGGCGCTGCTGATGATCCTGTTCAATTACATCATGACGATCCTACTTGTCGTAGGCATCGGATTGATCGTCCTGTGGCAAAGCGGCATCGACATCCGCCGTGTCCAACTTGAAGCGGAGACACTTAATGCCCGGGCGTGAAGGCGCAACGGAACGACGACGCTTCCGACTGATTGCTGCCGCGGGGGCGTCTTTCCAAGGGGGGACTGCAGCGGTCGATTCCGCCACGGTGGTGGCCAGCCTGGTTTTCTATCTGACGGGCAGCGTCTTTGCCGTGGGTGCCGTCACCACCATCCTTCGGCTGGGCTGGCTGTTGCCGCAATTGGTCGTTGGCTATCTGGCACAGCGAGCCGATCGGCGCATGCCCTTCTATGTCTTTGGTGCATACGGTCGCGCAACCTGTCTGGCGCTGATCGCCGTTCTGCTGTGGTGGGGCTCGGACTGGCCACTGCTTGACTGGCCGCCGGTTCCGTTGGTTGTCGGGTTTTTCGTCCTCTGGACCGCCTATGCCTTCATCAGTGGCGTTGTGGCCGTGCCCTACAACGATATCGTCGGGCGCTCCATCCCATCGACCTCGCGCAGTTCCATGCTCGCGTGGCGGTTCTTCGGCGGCGGGCTCATCGCACTGATCATCGCCGTATTCGTCCGGTGGTCGCTTGATGTCATTCCCATTCTGATGGCGTACGCTTTGATCTTTGGTGTCGCGTCCATGCTGATGATCCTGTCCTCGTCGTTGTTCGTCTCTGCCGGAGAGCCGCCCGTCAGCCCAAAGGCGCAAAAGCCTGCTGGCAACATCAGAGATTTCCTCAGAGGTGGTGTCGAGATACTGAAAAGCGATTCCCGCTTTCGCCTGTTTGTGGGCTTTCAATGGCTGGGGGGTGCCACCCTGATGGCGCTGCCTTTCTATTTTGTCGCAGCGAGCCAGAATGACGTTGCGGCAGCGGATGTCGGTGTGCTGTTGGGCGCACAGACAATCGGGTCGCTGACATCAAACCCGCTTTGGGGCAGGATCGGCGACAAGACAGGCAAACTGCGTTTGCTTCAGGCCGTTGCGATTGTCCGTACAATACCACCGCTACTGGTCCTCGTTTTTCTTGCCGCTGACGCCAGTCTACCTGCTTTCGCCGCAATATTCTTTATGGTCGGGGCGATGATGAACGGCGTGACAATCGGCTATCTGGGCTACCTGATGGAGATTTCCCCCGATGACAGACGCCCAGTCTATTCCGCCTACTTCAATGTCATGGCCTCACCCGCAGCGCTGCTGCCACTGCTGGGCGCTGCACTGGTATCGATGATTTCAATAGAGGCGGTATTCGTGGCCGCAATTTTGGCCGCAGTTTGGCAGATGGCCCTTCTCCGCCGAATTGGGGAGGTTGAAAAGCTCATCCAATGATCCTCCTGCACCGTTTCTCCAACCTGTGGAATGAAGAGCGACTTGCCGTTGCTTGGATTGAGCAAGTTATTGTCTTGAAGGATATCGCCACGAAAGGGCTGGCATGACATCGCTCATTCATTTGTGGTAGCTGTATCGAGACAGAGGGATTTATAGCCTTGGAATATGCTATCGATCAAGAACCCGCGGTGAGGATGGCAATCTTTTTCGGCATCCTGTTTTTGATGGCGGCTTGGGAGCTTGCTGCACCACGGCGACGGGTAGAGATACCGCGGCTGGTGCGATGGTCGAACAATCTGGGTCTCGTTGTGCTGGACGCTCTGCTGGTCAGGCTTGCGTTTCCGGTTGTCGCGGTCAGCCTCGCGGTAATCGCCTCAGAAAACGATTGGGGATTTCTAAACCAGTTCGCCATCCCCGGATGGATCGCCATAATCCTTGCAATTCTAGCACTCGATCTGGCAATCTACCTGCAACACGTCCTTTTCCATGCGGTTCCGGCCCTTTGGCGTCTGCACCGGGTGCATCATGCCGACCTGGAATTTGATGTGACGACTGGTGTTCGGTTCCATCCATTCGAGATTTTGATTTCCATGGCGATCAAGCTGTTACTTGTTTTGGCACTCGGGCCGCCCGCCATTGCTGTATTGGTATTCGAGGTTCTGTTAAACGGAACGTCGTTGTTCAATCATTCGAACGCTCACCTTCCATCTCGGCTGGATGCAGCACTAAGTCTGGTCATCGTGACACCGGATATGCACCGGGTTCACCATTCGATTATACCGTCAGAGACCAACAGCAACTTTGGGTTCAACTTGCCGTGGTGGGACCGGATGCTGGGAACCTATCTTGCACAACCAAGCGCAGGACATGTTGGCATGACCATCGGCATCGAGCAGTTTCGAACCAGGCGAGATCTGTGGATTGATCGCTTGTTGTTTCAGCCCTTTCGCGGTCCCGCTTCCGGTTACCCCATCAACAGAAACGACCAACAACCGGAAGATGATAAATGACCCGGCGCTCCGGAATTTTCTGCGAACGCAGCATTTGAATGGTAACAAGTTCCAGTTAATTTTTATCGACGCTGCAAACGTCCAAATATGACCATTTTCAGACGACAGCTTCGCACTATGCACAGCTCAGACGAGCAATTGGTCATGTGCGTCAGTGGCGAATTTCCCAGAACGGTCGCTTTAGCCATTGGCAGGGACAGTATGACAAAACCCGAGAGAAGACAGTCTGGCCGTGACAAAAACGTGGGCTTTGGCCGCTGAAGAATCTACTGCAACCAAGCAGGCGCGTCACCAAGAGCGCAAACAAAAGCAAATATACAATGACCGTTCGCGTTCACAGCTTCCGACAATAGAGTTCAAGTCGATGGTGAACGACCTCGTAGCCAAGTTTTTTCGCAATTTCTTGTTGTAATTGTTCAATTTCTTCCGATTGAAATTCAATAACTTCGTCAGAATCCAAATCAATAATGTGGTCATGGTGCTCTGAAATTGTGCTTTCATATCTGGCACCATGCCCTTCAAAGTAATGCCGCTCAGCGACGCCGACACTTTCCAGAGATGCAAGGTTTCGGTAAACTGTGGCTAGGGATATTGACGCATCTGATGCCCTTAAGCGGCGGTGTAGTTCAACGGCATCTGGGTGATCATCTGACTCAAGCAAGACCTTAACTAAAGCCACCCTCTGATTGGTGATGCGCAACCCATTGCTGGCAATAATGTCGCTTGCACGTGTTCCGGCTGGGTTCTGATCCTGTTTCCCGTCCGATGTCATACTCTCTCTCCGCAGGGAAGGTTTCCAGTTGCAACTAATTCTCAATTGCGTTTAGAGTATTACATAATGCGAATGATTCGCAAGAACGATGCGTGCCCGCCAAAAACCGCAATCCGTCAAAAGCAATGCGTTTGGCCGCAATCCTTGGAGACACACATGGACCCCGCAAATCCTCGGGACGAGACCGTAAGTCGGCGCGGCGTTCTCTTGGCGGGTCTTGCGGCCGCAGGGGGCTCCGTCGCTGTTGGAAACAGAGCGGCGGCACAGGAGGCTATGGGACCATCTGTTTCCGCGTCAACCATGGCTACACATGGAAATATGATGACCGTTGGCGATGTGGACAACTTAGCCAACGGCTTTGACCCGGTAGCAATGCTGACGGATTGGGATGTTGGTACGACCGAAACCTTGTCAGACGGACGTACCTTGAGAACGTTCCAAGTAGATGCAGAAGACAAGGAAATTGAGATTGCACCAGGCGTCTTTTTTCCTGCCTGGACGTTCAACGGACGGGTTCCCGGCCCTGCCCTGCGTGCAAAGGAAGGTGATCGGATCCGCATTGTGTTCCGGAATTTTGGATCGCACATGCATTCAATGCACTTTCACGGCATTCATTCAGCGCGGATGGATGGTGTGAACGGAACGCCGGGCATGATTGGCCCAGGTGAGGAATTTACCTACGAGTTCGATGCCAAACCGTTTGGCTGCCACCTATATCACTGTCACGCGCTGCCACTGAAACGTCATATGGCCAAGGGCATGTATGGCGCATTCGTCGTAGATCCTGACCCGGAAAAGCACCTTGACCAGACAAACGTGGCCCGTTCGCGCCTGATGGGAACCGCCGAAAATGCGGAGTGGCAGGAACTGGTGATGGTGATGAACGCCTTCGATACGAACTTCGACGATGAGAATGAGTTCTACGCTGCCAACACAGTCGCCTTCGCCTATATGAATACCCCGATCAGGATCGAAAAGAACCGGCCCGTGCGTGTCTACTTGATCAATGCCGTCGAATTTGATCCGATCAACTCGTTCCACCTTCATGGCAATTTTTTCGACTACTACAATCAAGGTACGACGTTGACGCCGACTCTGCGCACAGTTGACCTCATCACTCAATGCCAAGGAGAACGAGGGATCTTAGAGTTCAGCTTCGCCGAACATGAGCCGGGGCTTTATATGTTTCACGCACATCAGGCCGAGTTTACCGAACTGGGCTGGATGGCGAATTTCGATGTCGTGGAGGCGTGAACATGGAAGATCAGCCATCACTCTCGGAATCCCGGCGTCCGCAGAACCTCATCTGGCTGCTTATGCCACTGGCACTGTTGATTGCTGCCATCGGCTGGATCGTTTTTGCGGACCCCTTCCAGAGTTTCAGAAACGGTGCCCCGCCCGTTGAAGGCGTGACATTCGAGCGGACCATCCTGAACGATCAGGGCCTGAGAATGCTGGTGCGGGCGGGCGGCTCTGACCCGATGCGTATCGCCCAGGTACAGGTTGATGCCGCGTATTGGTCATTTACCCAAACACCGCCGGGAGACATATCGCGCGGTGCCACGGTGTGGCTGGATGTCCCCTATCCGTGGGTGCTGGGCGAAGCCCATGCTGTGACCCTCGTCACAACAACCGGTGCGACATTCACACATGAAATCGAGGTGGCCGTTCCGACACCGAAGGTCACGGCGGGTCAGTTGAGATTCCAGGCTTTGATCGGCATCTTTGTGGGTGTCGTGCCGATTGTCTTTGGTCTGATGTTCTATCCGGTATTGCGCGGTGTCGGTCAGGGCGGCATGAATTTCCTGATGGCATTGACCATCGGCTTGCTGTCTTTCCTGCTGGTCGACTCGGCTGAGGAGGCACTGGAACTCGCAGGGAATTCAGCAGCCCTATTTCAGGGCCCGGTCATGGTGATCCTGGTTGCAGCAGCCACGTTTTTGCTGCTCATGGCCGTGGGGCAACGTGGCGGACCGCCGACGGGACTGGCGCTGTCTACGTTCATCGCCTTAGGAATCGGATTGCATAATCTCGGCGAAGGGTTGGCGATCGGTGCGGCATTTGCAGCGGGATCAGCGGGTCTTGGCACCTTTTTGGTGCTGGGCTTCACCGTGCACAATATCACCGAAGGCATCGGCATTGCTGCGCCCATCCTCAGAAAACGCCCGCCATTGTGGGCCTTTGCGGGGCTCGCCCTGCTTGCCGGTGGTCCCGCGGTTATCGGCATGTGGCTGGGCAGTCTTGCTTTCTCGCCGCAGTGGGGCGCATTCGCTCTGGCAATCGGCGCGGGTGCGATCCTCCAGGTTGTGGTTCAGGTTGGCGCATACGTGATGCGCAGCAATAATCTGGGTCTGGAGACATTCCTGCGGCCGTCTGTGCTGGGTGGGCTGACGGCTGGCGTGGCATTCATGTACATCACGGCAGCGTTTGTGAAAATCTGAGCTGAAACGTTCAAAACACGATAGCATCATCGGGTTTGGCTTTGTGCTCGGGTTCGACATGGATGTGAACAGTGCTGCCTGCAATCTCGCGTTCCAACGCAAGTTCAATCCGATCACAGATTTCATGGGCATGTGCCACTTTCATATCGCCGGGTACAATCAAGTGAAATTCAATAAATGTGCGCCGACCGGCATAGCGCGTGCGCACATCGTGCGCTTCAATGGCACCTTCCGCCTGTGCAGCAATTATATTCTGAATAAGCTCTAACGTTGCCGGTGACACTGCTTCGTCCATGAGGCCACCAACCGAGTCTCGAATGAGTTTCCAACCTGACCAAAGTATAAAAATGGCAACACTGGCTGCTAGAAGCGCATCAAGTATCTGCCATCCGGTCACCAAGACCAGTCCGACACCGGCCAGTACCCCCACAGATGTGATTACATCGCCAAACAAGTGGCGACCGTCAGCAACCAGAGCAGGCGAGCGCCATTCCCGCCCCTTATGGATCAGTACCCAAGACCACAATCCGTTTAAAACGGATGCGACCGCATTCAGGGCGAGACCCGCTACTGACAGGTTCAACGGGGTTGGATCAATGGCTCCTGCATAGGCCTGGCGCAGAATAAGAAGCGCGGCCACGACAATCAGGACCCCCTCTCCCACAGCCGCAAAGTATTCCACCTTGGTGTGCCCAAATGGGTGGTTTTTGTCTGCAGGAACGGCGCTGATCTTTAAGACGACAACCGCCACACAGCCAGTGACAATGTTAACAATGCTTTCAATGGCGTCGGAAAACAGCGCTACGCTTCCTGTTGCAAGATATGCAAGGGTCTTTAATCCCAAGACCACACACGCGACTAAAATGCTGCCAAATGCCAATTTCAAGGTCTTATGCAATGGGAAAGTTCCTGAAAACGGAGTGTGAAAAATAAGGCACAAGTACATTCCCTGATAATCCATAGGTTAATTCGGCGTATAGGAAAAGGTCTGCTATCCATGGATTACTATGAGTCAACGGTCCTTAAAGCTCCGAATGAGAGTCGATCACTCCTGACCGTAGAAATACGGATTGGCGTTTTAGGCCGTAGCTGCGATGAAGCAGGATGACTGGGACCAGCTTGCTTTCTAACCAAATACGGCCGTCGTTTGGGCGGCTGGTGACCGTTGGGGCTGTTCTGGTTGCTCTGGCACTTGCGGTATTGGCAGGATTCGAGCGGCAAAGGCTCGTTGGCGAATTCAATACCAAAAGCGCAATCTTGCACCGCCTGGCCTCTCAGCGCGCGGATCAACACGATGCACATTTGACGTCACTTTCGGCAATTTTTGTTGCAAGTGGAACTACGCGACAAGATTTGCTTTTGGATGTGGCGGACACAATCATGCAGTTCTATCCGCGTATAACGTCGGTCAATGTAATCCCCTTTGACCCGTCAGAGGCTGCTATTGAAACGCTGCCCGGCCTCTCGGAAGAGGATGCGGTCCTTGTGCGCCAGATGGCCCAAAAATCAACTGGGGCTTTGCAGATTGCGCAAATGCCCTCGACACCAAATCACTATCTATTGGTCAAGCGCAGCCCCAATACGGATGCAGCACTGCATGGATTGGCGTTGGCCATCGACGCGCAGGCGCTGATTGCGACTGATGATCCGTTTTGGCAAATGCCTTCCGTGGCATACAGCCTTATGACGCCAGATGGTGCTGTACTGACGGGTGGGGCTACTGCGGGTGGGGCCCTGTTTTCAAAACCGCTTGGCAGTGCGTCGCAGCCTTTGATCCTAAAGACATCATTGGAGATCCATTTGGCAGATCTCTTGCCGCTTGGGAAAGCTCTGTCCGTCCTTGCTGTCGCCTCGGGGTTATTCGTGATTGCAGTGCTGGGTCTTGCTCAACGCGCTCGAACCAATGATGCTGAAAACCGCGCAAGGCTCAGCGCACAGGAAACCCGTCTGGCCCATGCGTCGCGCGTCAATGCAATGGGCGAGATGGCCAGCGGGATGGCGCACGAACTAGCACAACCTCTGACTGCCATCCTCAGCCAATCCCAAGCGGGGCGCCATTTGGCACGACGCGGCGATGTAGCCCGATTGAGCGATGTTTTGGACGATACCGTCTCCCAGGCACAGCGCGCGTCCGACATTCTGAACCGCTTGAGGAGTTGGAGCAAACCGAACCGTACGCCCTTCACGGCCTGCTCGCTAGATGATGCCGTGCGCAGCGTGGAACGGCTTTTGGCGTCAGAAGCTAAAGCGGCGGGAGCTATCGTGATTTTAGCGCTGTCCGATACGCCAGCTTCCGTTGATGCCGACCCGGTCGAGCTGGAACAGGTGATCTTCAATCTGGTGCGCAATGCCCTCGACGCCTCGGATATGGCGCGTGTCACTGTCCGAACCTTTATCGCCAATGAGACCGGAGTATTGGAAGTTGTTGATGATGGGCCGGGTGTGCCTGCGGATTTGCAGCCTCGGATTTTTGAGCCGTTTGTAACCGGAAAGCTCAACGGAACCGGGCTGGGATTGGCTCTATGTCAACGGCTCGTCGAAGAGATGGGCGGCGATATTTCTTTGGTGTCGGAGGCCACTGAGACCACGTTTCGAATATCCCTGCCGCTCTCAAAGAAGCAGGTGGAGTCATGAGCAACTTTGTTTATGTGGTTGATGACGACGAGGCTGTTCGAAAAGCGCTGTCGCTTTTGCTGGAAACGGTCGGTCTAGATGTGCGCAGCTTTGCCTCTCCGGAGACTTTTCTGAAACAAGCTACAGATCTTATGCCGGGCTGTCTTATTCTTGATATTAGAATGCCTGCAATCTCGGGGTTGAAATTGCAGGAAAAACTGACCGAACAAGGGATCAACTGGCCAACTGTCATAATCAGCGGGCATGGCGACATCGAAGCATGCAGGCGTGCCTTTCGCAACGGTGCAATAGATTTCCTAAGCAAACCTGTGGATGAGCAAGACCTGATTGACGCCATCCAAAAAGGTCATGCGGAGCTTGAAGCGCGCGAACAGGCATCAGCAGAACGGGCCGAAGCTGTGGCGCTGATCGGCCATTTGACAGGGCGCGAACAGGAGGTTCTTGCGATGATCTCCAAGGGGCTGACCACCAAGCAGATCGCCGATGCACTTGACCTGTCGCCGCGCACGGTTGAGAGCCACAGGGCTGCGATTGCGGGAAAGGCAGGCACTTCTTCCACGGCAGAGCTGACGCGGTATTGGTTAGAAGCATGCGGCGATCAGTAGAACTACGGAAAACATTGCGGGGGCTACGAATATCGAGAAACTGGTGGTTGGTTTAGACAGGATGCATAACGCAAACATAAGGAAACATCCCAATGATCCGCTCAATCGCTTTTGCAACCGCCCTACTGGCACCCGTCGCCGCTTTTGCTCAGGAATTGCCAACTGCACCTTACCTGCCGCTTGATTTGGCAACACAAGCTGCGCAAACCGCAGTCGAAGCCTGCTCAGCCGAAGGTCACAATGTCAGCGTTGCCATCGTGGCACGCAGCGGCAACACCAAGGTTTTGTTGCGCGCAGATAATGCCGGTCCACATACGGTCGGCTCGAGCACCGGCAAGGCGTTCACCTCTGCAAGCCTTGGTCGCGATACCGCTGGTTTGGCCGGGTTCATCGGAGGCAATCCGCAAAATGACGGCCTGCGAGACATGGACAGCCGCCTGGTCATCCAGGCAGGTGGTCTGCCGATCAAGATCGGCGGTGCATTGGTGGGTGGTATCGGTGTTGGTGGCGCGCCATCAGGAGACATCGACGCCAACTGCGCACGCGCTGGCCTTGATGCCATCGGCGCAGAATAAATCCCAACCGGCCCGCTCCTTGGATGGGCGGGCCGCTGCTTTTGAAAGGTGATTACCATGCTCCGCTTTCTTGTTGTCTCATTGGCTTTGTCCAGCGCGGCCTTTGCGCAAACTCCGCCGTCTGCCTCTGACATTGCGTCATATACAGGCTTGCATCTAGCGGCACATGAAGGCCGGGTTGCTGAGATCAAACGTCTGATCACGCAAGGGGCCGACATAAACGCCCGTGACCAAAAGGACCGGACCCCAGCCCATGTTGCCGCATTCGCCTCAAATGACGACGCGTTGGTGGCATTGGCAGAGGGCGGTGCCGATATGAACGCACTCGAAAACCGAGTCTATGATGTGCTTACAATCGCAGCCGTCGCTGATGATCCTGAACTGGTGTCACTCGCATTGGCGCTTGGCAACAAGGCGGACCTGATCACCAGCATCTATGACGGCACGGCCCTTATCGCCGCGGCCCACCTTGGGCATCATGATGTGGTGGCCCGGCTTGTCGCAGGCGGTGCGCCGCTCGATCATGTCAATAATCTTGGATGGACGGCCTTGATGGAGGCCGTGGTCTTGGGAGACGGTGGATCGGATCACGTCAAGACAGTTCAGATACTCGTAGAGGCAGGCGCAGATAAATCCATCGCAGATCGCGACGGAGTAACCACACTACAACATGCAATGTCACGTGGATACACCAAAATCATCGACATTCTTGAATGAACGAGAGTTATGAGTTTCCGGCGTGTTCCAACCCGCAGGTTTGGGTGTCATGGCTCTCAATACGATACTGCTGGACGGATTCGCAAAGGCCCTGCCCCGCGCAACCTCGATCTGCCGCCCTATATTTTCGTGACAGTTACGGGTGTGCGTATTGGGTGATGGGCCTCTAAAACATATGGCCGTCACATCCACTTTGATCAGCGGGATGAGACACAGGCTAGAAGCAGTTGTATGCATTCTAAAAACTAGGAGTTTCGTTAGGCCATTATACAATCAATCGTCGCTAGAAATCTGCTGAGAAAAGAATGTAAGCGCTGAAGAGCTGTCCCAGTCAGCCGGCCCAGGTTTTCGCCCTATTTCGCGTCCCTGAGGATCTATCAGTAGAGTTGTCGGCATTGCAAAAATCCCAAGCTTGCGCATGGCTGATCCGGTTTCGTCTATGAATATGCTGTCCACATTGAGGCCAAGTTCTTGATAAAGGCGGAGCACGCTGGCGCGTTTTCCGGCATCGGTCGAAAGGGCAACGACCTGGAATTGCTGTCCCCCGAGTTTTTGCTGCAAACCCTGCAAGTCGGGGAGTTCCTTGCGACATGGCGGACACCACGTTGCCCAGACGTTCAGGAGAAGGTATTTTCCTTCGAAATCCTCAAGCGTAAACTGCTGCCCTTCCAAATCTTCAAACGCGATTTCTGGGATTTCTTTAGGTGTCGGATGAATGCCGAAAACGAACCTTTTTCCCTCTGCGAATGTCGTACCCGGCAAGATTGCAAGCAACATCACGAAGGGAAGAAACCGCTTTATGAATTGTTTCATTTCAACTCCTCCGTTCGTGCCAACACCGTGCGTATTGTCGTCCCGCCTCTGGGTTGGGTCACGGATGGGTTTGTGGGTTCTGTCCAGGCGATGAACACGCCCCCATTGCCAAGTGTCATTCTGGGGAAACCGACTGTTCTCCCGCTTGGGCTGATCGCCACGACTTCGGGGCGTACGCAACCTTCTTGCGGTTTGACGGCACAGATCAGAATTGCTTCACCCTGCGCTGTTTGTTTGACCCAAGTCACCAGCGCAGAGCCATCTTTCAATTGTATGACGTCGACCCTACCGGACGGTGCACTGGTGTCGATTTCCAGCGCTTTCGCAAAGGTTATGCCATCATCGCTTGAAAACGCGACTTTGACCTTGGGAAAATCATTTGCCGCGGTGAACCACGCCACAGCAGCGTAGCCATCAACCGTATCAATCGCGGGGCCGTTCACGGGGCAGCCTTCGATGTTCCATCCGTCTACGCTGACTGGCTGCGGGGTGGACCATCCCTGCGATGTCTCACGCACGATTGATATGTCCCGTATCTCTTCGAGCGACCGGTCTCTGTAGACGACAAGAAGTTCGTTATCGCCGGTTACGGCAGCGGAAGTCTGACAACATGTACAGGTACGCGCGTCGAGCAATAGATCCTCTCCCATGGAGCTATCGGCCGAAAATTTGCGCATACGCAATTGCATGGCGTTATCTGCAACATCTTGTGACGCGTAGGTGTCATAGTTCTGCCCATCCAACCAGATCACCGAAAAACCGCCGCCATCGTTTGGCAGCAGTGTCGCGAAACCGTGCTGGCGTTGTGAACGATCGTCGTGAGGAATGATTGGTGTTGACCAAGTCACACCTTCGTCCTGTGAAAAGGCGATATTGATATCGTAGAAATAGTCATCATCACCATTGGCGCGAAGCCAATGCGCAACAAGCGAGCCATCTTCCAAAGCGATAGCAGATGGAAAATCTGCCCAATTCACGAAGAGATCATTCCGCTCAACCACGGTTTGTGGCCTAGACCATTCGGTACCATCAGAAATTGCGACTTTTACTGCAAAACTGTTTCCTTGAGGTTCAGTCCAACTCATCAGCACGCGACCATCGTTCATGGTGGAGAGAGATGGCTCACGTGCCCCTTTGGTCACAGGCGGAGATAGTTCCTTGATAGAAGAAAAAACTCTATTTTCAGCATTGCTATCAGAAGCGCCGAGCCACAGAACGCACAACGATGCAAGCGCAGATCTCAGAAATTGGGTGAGCTGTTGGCATTTCAGTTTCATTTGTTCACGATCACTTCCCTTGGCTTCAGCACTCTTACCGTAACTATTCCACTACTTCTGGCCCAACTGAGACAAGATATGCCCAAATGTCTCTGGCATCGTCTACTTTTTTCAGCTTGAATCCCATCTTGGATTTTGCCTTCTTGTCGTCCAGGTAAACTGCCAAAAATTTCTTTGGGTCCGCAACGTAGCTCATGAAATCAGTTTCGCTCCACGCCAAACCACTTTCACCGGCCTCAACGATGGAACTGCCGTACTTGTCGCTAAAAACTGGGTCGGTTCCCGCAAAGCGATTATACAGACCATAGAGGTTCGGCCCAACGGCGCCACCTTTTTGAATCACGTCGCCACTTGTATCGATAATTGAATGGCATGCCTTGCATCTCTTAAAGACTTTTTCGCCTGCGTTGGCATCACCGGTTGCATGGCCATCAGCAAATACTGGCATCCCCAAAAATGCCAACGCAAGTGTTGTAAACATAACAGATTTCATTCTAGCCTCTCCTTTGGTTTGTTTGGTTTGGATCTTCATCCGGATTTTGGCGGGACTCAGTTTCGATCTGATTGCACGACCACCTAATCTTTTGGTTGATCTTCCGGCGCGGGAAGCTGTTAAACACCCACTGAAATGACAGGAGCAAACATGACAAAATTTTCCGTGCCACAGATGAGTTGTGGCCATTGTAAATCGTCGATCGAGAAAGCCGTTGCATCAGTGGATGCGGATGC
>JAHRVZ010000328.1 GCA_019090405.1 Paracoccaceae bacterium | reverse complement strand
TGCAGGTTAAACAACGCAGCCGCATGATCGGCATCGCGAAATACATAAGCTGTGGTTTGATAGATAGGCGTCTGGCGCGCACCCGTCGCCGGATCAGGTCGAGCGCCTGCGTGAATTTGCAATGTGTCAAAGCCGTGGGATGGTTCGTCAGTCATCTGTCTATCTCCTTGATGCTAAAATTTGATCAAGAGTTAGGCGATTGATCCAAGTAGAGCAACCTTAGCGCATCCAGAAACCTTCGGATTTGATCTTGTTGCGAATGGCCTGTTCGCGGCGGGGCAGGTGGTCACGGTCAAAAAGCGCCCGTACTTTATGCCCGCGTGCCTGATAGATGACGCGTTTGATCGGCTCATAGGTCTTAAGCACTTTTTTGAGCTTGTTCGGCGCCGTCACAGCCTCAAGAACGTCAACCACATGATCGTTCTCGCGGGCATAAAGCAGCGGGAAATGCCGATAATGACAACTTATGTCCCCATCAAGATAACCTTGTGGCAATGCGTCACGCCCGCCACCCAGCGCGTGAATAACCAATGGCAGTGCCGCCTGATCCAGCCAAGGATCAAGCGATTGCCCGGTCAGTTCAACCGGCGGTTCATCGCGGATGGATATCATGTAATCCAGCAACTTTTGGCCAAACACATGCGGGCATTTATAATAGAAGAAACCCGCATTGAAATACAAATACCGCTGCCAGTATTCATCTGGCTGGGTCAAATCCAGGCTGCTTTCAAAATCCAGATCAAAACGATCGTAAAGCGATTTCCAAATGCCGGCGTATCCGGGGCCATATAGCAGGGGCTTGGGCCATGTCCCTTCGCGGCGCAACGAGGCACTTGGGCGATCAAAATCAAACGGTACAGAATTCAGATCACCCGTGATCAGTGTGTCGGTATCAAAAAACACAAATGGTTCGCCCTTGGGCAAAGCCATCAGCGCCTCGATTTTGTTGCCATAAGGATAGGATTGCCCAAAGACGCGGTTTTCAAAAGGAAGAATTTCAACGTCATAAAGCGCCAGCGCTTCTAAAACTGCGGCGTTCGTTATTTGCGGATTACGCTCCCAATTGGCACCATTTTGCGGTTCGGCGACAAATAAGCGGCCGACAAATTCCGGAGTAGAGGCACGCAATGAGGCGGCGAATAGCAGCGCCTCGTATTGCAGCCGGCCCGATTGTCCGACAATCACAATGTTGAAGGGTTGGCGCATTGCCGGATTTTTTGCCATACTCATCCCAGCCGCTGAAATATTGCTGCGGCATCTGCGTTTCGAAACGACTATAGGGCGGGATTTGCAAACTCAAAACCCCGGATTTGAAAGTTGCTAAAGATTAGTGGATGGAGGCGTTATCATGCTGGGATTATTTTTGTTTATTGTCGCCCTTGGGCTTGGTTCAACATCCTCTGTCGAGTCGGTTTCTGCGACCAGTCAGGGCTCTGTCGTCCTTGCGCAACCTGCGCAAGTTCCCGCCACTAACAAAGCGTTAGTGGCCGAGGATCAGGTTGCATCCGGAAAATTCACCACTGCGCTAGAGGTGAAACCAATTCTCAACGCCACCCGTGCCAATTGGATTGCAGTACGTGCGTATGATGGGCAAGACCTGATTTATGTAACGCATTTGTGGTCCTGGCGCTGTGGTCTTGTTCAAATGCGCATAGGTTTGAACGGCGCGACTCCTGAAATCTGGGAGCTGCCAGACTGTCATATAGATCAGCCAGTGCCCAATATGATGGCCCAAGAGGATGGGTTGCCATACCGGGTGTTTCCTCTGGGAACGATAAACCAAGTCGAGGTCGAGCTAACATATGACGACCTCACCAAAGAGAGCGCCAAATTTGACGGAAAAGGCGTGCTGATCCCCTAAAAATTTTACCATTTGATAAAAAATTGAAATGTGCCATGATGCTCGTGACTAAAACGAGTTTTTGGAGACACCTATGGCACAAAGCCAGACGGCATCCGGTATCGTTGCAGGGCGACTGACTGCGGACGAGATTGCGACCAACTTTGAAGATCTTCACCCAGCCTATGCGCCGCATGAAGCATCGGTGGCAGCGGACAGATGCTATTTTTGCTATGACGCACCTTGCGTTACGGCCTGTCCCACCGAGATTGATATTCCGCTATTTCTGCGCCAGATCCAGTCGGGTCAGCCAGAAGGTGCGGCGGCTACTATTTTTGACCAGAATATTCTTGGCGGCATGTGCGCGCGGGTTTGCCCGACAGAGACTCTCTGCGAAGAATCCTGCGTTCGCGAAACTGCCGAAGGCAAACCGGTCGAGATTGGGCGTTTGCAACGCTATGCAACCGATACGCTGATGTCTGCCGGGGTTCATCCATTTAGTCGTGCCGCACCAACCGGCAAGACCGTGGCCGTTGTCGGGGCCGGGCCAGCAGGGCTGGCCTGTGCGCATCGGCTGGCGATGCTGGGCCATGACGTTATTATTCACGAGGCCAAAGCCAAACCCGGAGGGCTGAACGAATTTGGCATTGCCGCGTATAAATCCACCAACAATTTTGCCGAGAACGA
>JAHRVZ010000327.1 GCA_019090405.1 Paracoccaceae bacterium | reverse complement strand
GTGATCGGGACTTTTGCCTGGAACTCTCTGAAAATTCTGCGTCGGGTGCCGCTGACGGATGCGTTTGTCATCGTGCTGGTGACTGTCGTGACCGTGATGGAAGACTTGGCCGTGGCGGTTGTTGTTGGCGTGATCGTGTCGGCGCTGGCCTATTCATGGAATAACGCGCGCCGCATTCACGCCAATATCGAAGAGGCCGAAGATGGATCAAAAATCTATCAGGTTCAGGGGCCGCTTTTCTTTGGCTCAAGCGACGGTTTTGCCGAATTGTTTGATCCCGAAGGCGACCCGGATCGGGTGATCGTTGATTTTGCTGGCAGCCGCGTTGTGGACCAATCCGCATTACAGGCGATCGAGGCCGTTGCCCTGAAATACGAGACCCGAGGCAAAAGCATTCAATTGCGCCACCTGAGCCGCGATTGCCACGAGTTGTTGAACCGCGCCGGTCACTTGATGATAGACAGCGACGATGACCCAGATTACGGACTGGCGGTGAATTATTCGGTTAAGACAGGAATTCTGGGGTCGCACTAGGCTGCGCATCCGGCTGTCTTTTGCGCCAAACACGGATTTATTTCCTGCCAGCAGTTGCGGCGTCAGTCGTCGGGGCGTTTTAATTCAAACAGCTCTTTGACTTGGGTATAGTCTTGATAACCTAGCCGCGCCAAAGGCTGGAATGTGGTCACATCAAACCGCCCGTCACGCAGGCAATTATCGCGGATGTGCACCCCAACAACCTCTCCTAATACAAGGCGGTTGCAGGCTCCGGAAAGTTCGACAATCTGGGTCAGACGGCATTCAAAAGACGCCGGAGCATGCGCCACACGCGGGCAGTTGATCGTTTCACATTCAGCAGATGTCAGCCCGGCATGGGCGAATTCATCGACATCTTTGCCAAGCGAGGTCGAACTGGCATTCATTGCGTCCATTGCGGCAAATTCAACGATGTTCACGCAGAATACCCCAGTTTCGCGAATATTGCTGACGCTGTCTTTGCTGTCGTCCTGATCGTCTTTCTTACCGGTTGACGCGAACATCACCTGGGGCGGCAGATAGGCCACAGCGTTAAAAAACGAATAGGGTCCAAGGTTATTCACCCCATTGGCATCGCGCGTCGATATCCAGCCGATCGGGCGGGGCGTGACGATGGCGCTAAACGGGTTGTGTGACAGACCGTGGCCGTCCTCGGGGCGATAGAACATGGGACACTCCAGATGTTTGCCCAAGGACTAGCGCCGTGATAGGGCGAATTCCAGCACTGATTTGGGGCCGTTTAGGTGATTGAACTGAAACCGGAAAAGCCGGACGACTGGTGGGAAGTCGAGGCATTGTATGATTTGTGTTTTGCGCCCGGGCGCGAGGCGCTGTCGTCCTATCGGTTGCGGGATGACATCCCGCCGGTCGCTGAATTGTCATTGGTGGCACGCGATACGGATGGAATTTTGGCCGGCGCAATCCGGTTTTGGCCGGTTCGGGTTGGCAAAGCAGCGGCATTGCTTCTTGGCCCTGTGGCGGTGCATCCGACCCATCAGGGCGAAGGGCTGGGCGGCGTTTTGATCCGCGATGCGTTGAGCGTTGCAGAGGCCAAGGGTTGGGAAAGGGTCTTGCTGATCGGTGACGCGCCCTATTACGGGCGCTTTGGGTTCCGTCGACTGCAGGGTGTGGATATGCCACCACCGACCAATCCAGACCGCATTCTGGGCCATGATCTGATACGCGATGCCTGGCACGGTGTTCGGGGGTCCGTGACCCGATGGATTGCGTCCGGGCATTGAAACTTTTGGCGATCTTCCTAGGTTAAAAGACAACAAGGAGCCGCAATGGATGACCTGATCACCCTGTCTGCCGTCGATACCGAAGCAGAACTAAAACGTCTGTCCGAACGCTATCGGGCGGCGGGTGGTATTGGTGTGAAGATGCTAAATATGCTGGGCGGATCGGCGGAAAACCTGTTGGACCGGTTGCCGCCAAATGTAAACAAAGCCCTTGAAGCAGCTGTGGATCAGGCGTTGCGTGTGGCCATGCGTACGGCGCATAAATCGCGCAAAGCTGTGCCAGATCAAAGCGATCGCATGAACCGTGCTGTGACCACCGCGATGGGCGCCGCGGGTGGATTGGGAGGGCTGCCGTCAGCCTTGGTAGAATTGCCAATGACCACAACCATGTTATTGCGTGCAATTCAGGATGTCGCCAGGGAATATGGGTTTGACCCGGCTTCTGAAAACGTTCAGTTCGATTGCATCCGGGTCTTTGCCGCTGCCGGGCCGCTGGCAAATGATGATGGTGCAGATATGGGGTTTGTCTCTGCAAGGCTGACTCTAAGTTCCGGAGCAATAAACAAACTGGTCGCCATAGTTGCGCCGCGACTCGCGGCTGTTTTGGGCCAGAAACTGGCGGCTCAGGCGGTGCCGGTTCTAGGGGCAGTTGCCGGGGCCACGACGAATTTCGTCTATACGTCCTATTATCAGGAAATCGCCCATGTGCATTTTGGCTTGCGCCGTCTGGCGTTGAACTCAGACATCCCCGAGGATGAACTGATCGCGCGGTTAACGCAAAAGATGCAGCAAAAACTCAACAATTAGCTTGTTGTTGTGATATTTGGTGATGCCTTCCCCCTAAATATAGGGCATTTGTAACAATATTGAGTGAATCTTTACCAAATACGGTGTAGGTATTTATTATGGTCGAGGGGCCAGGGCACAGCAATGATGATAAAACAACTGCCAATCAACATTCGCGCGTCGCATAAAAGCGATGTTCGCAGTCAGTTTGCGGCGCTGTGTTACCGGGTTGTGCGCGACAAGCCTGAGATACTGTTGATTACCTCGCGCGGTTCTGGCCGCTGGATTGCCCCAAAGGGCTGGCCGATGGATGGCAAAACACCCGCAGAATCCGCCGCGCAGGAAGCCTGGGAAGAGGCAGGTGTCATTGGCAAGGCCCATGATCAATGTCTGGGACTTTATTCCTACAACAAAAGCATGGGGCAAGGTGTCGGTCTGCCCTGCGTCGCGCTGGTGTATCCGGTATTTGTGAAAACGCTGGTGACAGATTTTCCTGAAAAAGGGCAGCGACAGCGCAAATGGTTCACCCCGAAAAAGGCCGCAGCGCGGGTTCAGGAACCTGAATTAGCGCGCATTTTACGAGATTTTGATCTTCGTGTTCTTAAGTGACGCATGCAATTGCCTTGTGTTTGGTGGGCTTAAGCCCCAATTGTAACTTATGATTCAATACGCTTTGAAATGCGCCGAAGGGCATAGTTTTGACAGTTGGTTTCAGTCGGCAGACGCCTATGAAAAACTGTCGGTGGCTGGGCATGTGTCTTGTGCCATCTGCGGCAATGCGCATGTCGAAAAGGCCATTATGGCCCCCCGCGTTACAGCCGCACGTGACACAGCATCCGAACCTGTCAAACCCGGCGCATTAAGCCAGCCCGCCAATGCTGCAGAACAGGCACTTGCTGAATTGCGCAAAAAAGTCGAAGACAATTCAGATTATGTCGGGATGAATTTCGCCTCAGAGGCCCGCGCGATGCATGATGGAGAAACGCCAGAACGCTTGATCCATGGCGAGGCCAAGCCCGAAGAGGCAATTAAACTGATAGAAGAAGGCATTCCAGTCGCCCCGTTGCCCTTCATGCCCAACCGCAAGACGAATTAGTCAGTTGCCAACAGCACCGATTCCGGAATCTCGTAGCGTTCATAGGGTTCGATAAATACATATATCTTGCCGTCGTGATGCTCGCTCGTCATATTTGCTGTGGCGTTCGTTGAGGCGGGTTTTCCATCTTCGAAATAGATATAGCGAATCTCGCCTCCCGGAATTAACACTCGCACGGTCACATCTGGCTGGCCTTGTTTCAACGATTCATAGGCGCACAGCCCAAGTTGTGCAGATTGCAAAACCGCACAAGGCAGTTTGCCCAATGAATTCTCACCATCGGTGGCATCCACGTTGGCCGTTTGAGCGACCAGTCCCGGTGCTGAAAACAATGAGAGCGTCAGGGCAAATATCAGGCGCATTTTGAGTCCTATGAGTTGGGTAATATCGGTGTAAACTGACAGCACTAATGCCGCGTGTAAAGCAAGCTGCTTCTACTTCTCTTGCCCTTATCCCATCAACGGCATATGAGGCAAAGAACCTAAACCCAACAATTCTGGGAATACAGCGAAATGCCCGTTCTGGTCATGAAATTCGGTGGCACATCTGTTGCCAATCTGGACCGCATCCGCCGCGCCGCCAAACGTGTTGGCGTTGAGGTGGCCAAGGGCTATGACGTTATTGTCATCGTTTCGGCGATGTCGGGCAAAACCAACGAGCTGGTTGGTTGGGTTGGTGAAACGTCACCGATGTTTGATGCGCGTGAATATGATGCCGTTGTGTCGTCGGGTGAAAATGTGACCGCCGGATTGATGGCGCTTACCTTGCAGGAAATGGATGTACCGGCGCGCAGCTGGCAGGGCTGGCAGGTTCCGGTTCTGACCACCGGCGCCCATTCAGCGGCCCGGATCGAAGATATCCCACCCAAAAACATCATGGAAAAATTTGGCGAAGGCATGCGTGTTGCGGTTGTTGCCGGGTTTCAGGGGCGCAGCCCCGAAGGGCGCATAACCACGCTGGGTCGGGGTGGTTCAGACACCACAGCGGTGGCCTTTGCAGCAGCGTTTGGCGCCGAGCGTTGTGATATTTATACTGATGTCGATGGCGTCTATACGGCTGATCCACGGGTCTGTTCCAAAGCCCGCAAACTTGACCGGATCGCGTTTGAGGAAATGCTGGAACTTGCCTCGCTGGGGGCGAAAGTGTTGCAAACCCGGTCGGTCGAATTGGCGATGCGCTATAAGGTCCGTTTGCGGGTATTGTCGAGTTTTGAGGGCCAGTCGGATAATACCGGAACACTGGTCTGCGCTGAGGAGGAAATCATGGAATCCAATGTTGTGGCCGG
>JAHRVZ010000326.1 GCA_019090405.1 Paracoccaceae bacterium | reverse complement strand
CGTTCGACTTCGCCACCAAAATCGGCGTGGCCGGGGGTGTCGACGATATTGATACGGGTGCCTTTCCATTCCACAGATGTGGCTTTGGCAAGGATCGTAATCCCGCGCTCGCGTTCCAGATCATTGCTGTCCATCGCCCGTTCGGTAGTGGACTGGTTTTCGCGGTAAGTACCGGATTGTTTCAACAATTCATCAACCAGCGTGGTTTTGCCGTGGTCAACGTGCGCAATGATTGCGATATTTCGCAGGTCCATGAGATCAGCCTTTTTGGGAAGTTGACGCGCGCATAACCCGCCATGCACCAGATTGCCAGAGGAAATGCAAAAAACACCGATTTCTATAGAGGAAGTTCGGTCGTATCCTTGATTTCTTCCATGACAAAGCTGGCAGAAACGTCCGACAATGGTACACGGGCGATCAGATCCTGATACAGTCGGTCATAACCAGCCATATCTGCGACACGCGCACGGATCAGGTAATCCAGATCACCAGTCATGCGATAGACGCCCAGAATTTCGGGCATGGTACGGGTGGCTCTGGCGAATTTGTCGAGCCAAGCCGCGTCATGGGCGCGGGTTCGGATCTGAATAAACACCGTCAACGAAAGGCCCAGATGCTCTGGTGAAAGCAGTGTCACACGGTTGCGAATGACGCCCGATGTTTCCAGCGCTTTGATCCGACGCCAACAAGCATTACGTGACAGGTTTGCCTGCTCGCTCAAAGCATCCAGCGAAAGCCCGGCGTCTTTTTGCAACGCGCGAAGCAGGCGGCGGTCTGTTTCGTCCAATTTCTCCATAATACAGACATACACGGGATAAAATCCCGTGTCATCGCCAAATTGATGAGTCTTTGGGACATTTTTAAGGAACAAGAGGGCTAGGTTGCATCAACCTCACCATTCATACCGGAGCATAACGATGATTAGCCGACTGTTTTTGGACCACCCAGAAAGCGTTGATGAAACCTATGGCGAACATGCAGTGTTTGCGACGCGGTTCAGCATGGCTTTGTTTGGGGCTGCGTTTGCGGCATTGATCCATGCGGTACTGCCATTTGCATTTGAAAAAACCGCCAGTCGCAAGATCGCTGAATTGTATCAACGCACGCATAATCGCGGGAAATAGGTGCACAGGAAACGCAGAACTCTGCTGGGGATAGCGACGTTCTGTAAGAAACGCACCTGATTGCTTTCAGTAGGAAAGCCGGTTGATCAAATTTGGCAAACGCCTTGGGCTGATCGTTTCGCCCAAGGCGTTTTTTATCATTAACTTATGCGCAAATGCAAAAAGACCGGCCACACGGACCGGTCTTTGTCGTTCTTATGTAGCGTTATTAACCCGCCAGTGCTTTGTTCAGGTTCTGGTCAACCTTTTCCAAAAAGCCCATTGTTGTCAGCCATTTCTGCTCAGGTCCGACCAGCAGCGCCAGATCTTTGGTCATGTCGCCAGCTTCGACCGTATCAACGACTACTTTCTCAAGCGTCGTGGCAAAGTTCAGCAGGGCGTCGTTTTCGTCCAGTTTAGCGCGGTGCTTCAACCCACCAGTCCAAGCATAGATCGACGCGATCGAGTTGGTCGACGTTTCTTCGCCTTTCTGGTGCTGACGATAGTGGCGCGTCACGGTGCCATGCGCGGCTTCGGCTTCGACGATGTCGCCATCGGGTGTCATCAGAACCGATGTCATCAGTCCAAGCGACCCAAAGCCCTGTGCCACGGTGTCAGACTGCACATCGCCATCATAGTTTTTACAGGCCCAGACATAACCACCGTTCCATTTCATCGCACAGGCGACCATGTCGTCGATCAGGCGGTGCTCATAGGTGATGCCCGCAGCTTTGAATTTGTCTTCGAATTCTTTTTCATAGATTTCTTGGAACAGCTCAAGGAAACGACCATCATATTGTTTCATAATGGTGTTTTTGGTCGACAAATACACCGGCCAGCCTTTGTTCAGCCCATAGTTCATCGACGCACGTGCAAAGTCGATGATCGACTTGTCCAGATTGTACATCGCCATCACAACGCCGGAATCAGGCGCATCAAATACTTCGCGTTCGATCACTTCGCCGTCTTCACCAACAAATTTGATGGTAAGTTTGCCAGCGCCCGGAAATTTGAAATCGGTGGCGCGGTACTGATCACCAAAGGCGTGACGGCCAATGACAATGGGTTTGGTCCAGCCAGGAACAAGGCGCGGTACGTTTTGGCAGATAATCGGCTGGCGGAAAATTACGCCGCCAAGAATGTTGCGGATGGTGCCGTTAGGCGAACGCCACATCTGTTTCAGGCCGAATTCTTCGACACGGGCCTCATCCGGGGTGATGGTCGCGCATTTGACGCCAACACCGTATTTCTGGATCGCATGCGCCGCATCAACGGTGATCTGATCGTCTGTGTCGTCGCGCGCCTGAATGCCCAGATCGTAATATTTCAGATCAACATCAAGATATGGCAGGATCAGCTTTTTCTTAATGAAATCCCAGATGATCCGGGTCATTTCATCGCCGTCTAGTTCGACGATAGGGTTGTCCACCTTGATCTTGGTCATGGGTCTGGTCCTTTTTACAAATTGAGTCGGATTTGAGCGCGGTCTAGCGCATATTCAGGCGATGCGAAAGGTGTATACACTTGTATACCGATTTGTCGCAGACACTGGTCAGGCGTCAAAAAATGCCACTATCTGCGGACGCAGCCACGCCCAGATGCCGGGAGCACCGCGTTTGATCGGGACACCGACGCGCGTATCAAGTTGATCCAGCGTTACATTATACTCTGGCCAATTGCCGCCGTTGTTGGCCAGATTGGCAACGGGCACCTGCATTCGGTCAATGGCCTTGGCAAATTGCGCATCCGGGGTTTGCGCGGCTTCGAATTCATCCCAGAGGGCGCGGAACTCAGCTTCTTGATCGGTTGGCAGCAGGCCAAACAGCCGATCCGCCGCGGCTATTTCTTTGGCCGCGATGGCCGCATGATCGGCGTTGCCGTGTATCGGAGCATCGCCTGCGTCTATCTCAACGATGTCATGCAGCAACAGCATTTTGAGAACGCGGTTGATCTGCACTTCAGGTCCGGCCTGATCTGCCAGAACATAGGCATAGAGCATGATGTGCCAGGTATGTTCCGCTGAATTTTCACGTCGGGAATCGTCAATCAGATACGATGCCCGCATGATGGATTTCAGTTTATCCGCCTCTTTCAAAAAAGCGATCTGGGCGGCAAGCCGATCAGTCAACTGGAACCCTTAGCGTTGCGCTTTTTAATGGCACGTTCGATATAGGTGGTCAAAAACTGGCGCCCGCGACGTTCAGCCTGACGGACGCGAACCGCTGACAGAAACGCCTCTTCTGTAGGTGTCGAAGTCGCGGCCAGAACTGTCGCAACATCCTGAATGAGTTGTTCATCACCCAGCTTATCAACGGCTTTCAGCACATCAATTGCAAGCGCTTCGGCCAGATCATCAAGGGTGGACATTTGTGTCGCTCCGGATTTAGCGCGACGTTTCAGTCAATCGCTGCCTGACATAGTCGGTGACGCTTCCGATCATTGGGTCCATATGCGGCTCTTGAAAGAAGTGATCGGCATTTTCAACTTCCTGATGGGTAATCGTGATACCCTTCTGCTCGTGCAGTTTGTTCACAAGCGTCACGGTATCCGCAGGAGGTGCCACGCGATCGGCCAGACCGTTGATGATCAGACCCGATGACGGGCAGGGCGCCAAGAAAGAAAAGTCATACATGTTGGCCGGTGGTGAAACGCTGATGAAACCGGTGATTTCCGGGCGGCGCATCAACAATTGCATGCCGATCCAGGCGCCAAACGAGAAACCGGCAACCCAACAATGTTTGGAATTGTTGTTCATTGATTGCAGGTAATCCAATGCGGATGCTGCATCGCTGAGTTCGCCAATGCCCTGATCGTATTCACCCTGACTGCGCCCAACACCACGGAAATTGAACCGCAACACGGTGAACCCCATGTTGTGAAAGGCATAGTGCAGATTATACACGACCTTATTGTTCATGGTGCCGCCAAACTGCGGATGCGGATGCAAAATGATTGCAATCGGCGCATCGCTTTCTTTTTGCGGGTGATAGCGTCCTTCTATGCGGCCTTCGGGACCGGGAAATATAACCTCGGGCATATGGGCTGGGATCCTGTTTCATTTTTTCAGAAGTGTCCCAGCTATTCTTGACGAATTCACTAAGGCACCTTAGAATGGTTCTAATAAGTCGCGCAGTCTTGCGTGTCGCGTTGTTATGGGCACATACGCACTGGCGGCGGCGACGTCAATGTTTCTGCACATATGACGCATCAAAAAGGGTGAACAAATGAAGCTGTCAACCAAAGGGCGTTACGCCATGGTCGCTTTGGCCGACATTGCCATGCAGGAACCAGACGCGTTGGTTACGCTGGGCGAAATTGCCCAACGGCAAAGCATTTCGTTACCTTATCTAGAGCAATTGTTTGTAAAACTGCGCCGGGCAGAGCTGGTGACATCGGTGCGCGGACCCGGCGGTGGGTATCGACTGGCAAAGCCGACTTCGGAAATCCGGGTTGTGAATGTATTGTCTGCGGTCGATGAAACTGTTGACGCGATGCACAAAGGGGCCGGGGCGTCGGGTGCGGAATCAGGCAGTCGGGCGCAATCAATGACCAACCGGTTGTGGGAAGGCCTAAGCGCGCACGTCTATGTCTTTTTGCATCAGACCCGGTTGTCGGATGTGATCGCCAATGAACTGGCCCCATGCCCTGCGGTGCCGCATTTGTTTGATGTGGTGGATCTTGATGTGGTGGATGATGAATGAACCGGATCTATCTGGATCATAACGCGACCAGCCCGTTGCGCGCTGAATCTCGCGCGGCAATGATTGCGGCGATGGATGTGGTTGGCAATCCGTCATCTGTTCATGCTGAAGGGCGCCGGGCGCTGTCTTTGATTGAACGTGCCCGCGCGCAGGTGGCGACTGCCTTTGGGGCGGATGGAGCAGATGTCATTTTCACCTCAAGCGCAACCGAATCTGCGGCTTTGGCCTGCGTTGGCCGAGATTTTTGCGGTGCGGATGTGGAACATGATGCGGTTTCGGCCTGGGTCACGTCTGATTTGTCGGTCGATGCACAAGGGCAGGTCACGGTGGATGATCCATCGCAATCTGTGTTGCAAATGGCCAATTCCGAAACCGGAATCCTGCAGGATTTACCCGAGGGGCTGGCCATGACGGATGCCACGCAAGCCTTTGGCAAAATACCCATGGCATTTAACTGGTGTGGAGCACAAATGGCGCTGATTTCCTCGCATAAACTGGGCGGACCCAAAGGCATTGGCGCTCTGGTGGTAAAACGCGGCACTGAAATCGCGGCACAAATTCGCGGCGGCGGTCAGGAAATGGGGCGTCGGTCCGGTACCGAAAATGTCATCGGAATCGCAGGCTTTGCCGCCGCCGCCGAGGCCGCGGTCGGTGATTTGGCGAATGGGACATCTACGCGGATTGAAAAACTTAGAAATATTCTAGAAAGTGCTCTTGAGGCTGGTGGAAATAACACTATTTTCATCGGTAAGGACGCGAACAGATTACCCAATACTTCTTGTTTTGCCTCTCCGGGTTGGAAAGGTGAAACGCAAGTGATGCAGATGGATTTGGCTGGTTATGCAATCAGCGCCGGATCTGCCTGTTCATCTGGCAAAGTGCGCCCAAGCCGCGTATTGCGTGCGATGGGATATGACGAAACAGTTGCCAGCAGCGCGATACGCGTTTCGCTGGGGGCTGAGACAACCGAACAGGACGTGCTTGGCTTTGCTGACACGTGGCTGAATAAAGCAAAGAAATATCGCGCCCAAGCGGCGTGACCGGAGAGAATGATATGGTCGCTTTGGATCAAACCCAGGTAAATGCTCAGG
>JAHRVZ010000325.1 GCA_019090405.1 Paracoccaceae bacterium | reverse complement strand
TTAAAGGAGACCCTGTGATGAATGCTATGAAAACGACGACCATGCAAACGATGGAAGACACGCCATTCGTTGAATTCTGGAATGAGGTGCTTGCACCCAAATTCATTCGCTTCAAACACGTACTTGTTGGCGGTTTGTCTCAGCACAGCCAGGCGATTTTCCCCAACCTTCCCGTTCAAGCGGGTGATCGTGTTCTGGATGTGGGTTGTGGCTTTGGAGATACCGCGATCATGTTATCGGATATTGTTGGTAAAGATGGCGAGGTCATCGGCGTCGATTGCTGCGACAAATTTCTTGAGTACGCGCGCAATGATATTCACTCAAAGAAGCTGAAAAATATTAGTTTCCAGCGTGGGGATGCCGAGATAGAATTGCCAACCGACGGTTTTGATCTTGTGTTTGCCCGGTTTGGTACAATGTTCTTTGCCAATCCCGTGGCCGGTTTGCGTAACATGCGCAAAGCTTTAAAGCCGGGGGGCAAGATGGTTCATATCGTCTGGCGCAATCGCAAGGACAATCCCTGGCTTTCAATGGCCAAGGATATTGTCAGCCAGTATTTGCCGGAACCCGGCGAAGAGGCCCAGACCTGTGGTCCCGGTCCCTTTTCGATGGCGAACGAAGAAATGGTCAGAAAAATGATGCAGATCGCGGGCTATGAAAACGTGACTTTTCAAAGGGTAGACGCGCAGGTGCTGGTCGGAAACAACGTTCAGGATGCCATCGATTTTCAGCTTGCCATCGGCCCCGCCGGAGAAGTTTTCCGCGAGGCCGGAGACGAAGCCGAGCAAAAACGCGATATCATCGAAGCGGCACTGGCCGAAGCCATTAACAAACAAAAACACGGCACCACAGGAATTGTAATGGACAGTTCTTCTTGGGTGATTAGCGCAACAAACCCCAAATAAAAGGAGATTTACAAATGGACGACGTAAACACACGGCGGCTTGCATTCGACAAACCAGGACGCGGACGCGTATATGACAGTTTGCTGGAAACCATCGGAAACACGCCTTTGGTTCGGATTGGAAAACTTGCTCAGGAAACTGGGTGTCAGGGCGAGGTTCTGGCCAAGCTTGAATTCCTAAATCCGCTTGGCAGCGTCAAAGACCGGATTGCGGTGGCGATGATCGAAGCCATGGAAGCTGACGGAACAATCGGCCCCGGAAGCGTGATTGTCGAACCTACATCGGGAAATACAGGCGTTGGCCTGGCCTTTGTTTGTGCCGCAAAAGGGTATCGCTGCATATTTACGATGCCTGACAGCTTTTCGATAGAGCGGCGCAAATTGATGCAATTTATGGGTGCTGAACTGGTGCTTACACCAAAAGAAAAGGGCATCAATGGTGCGATTGAAAAAGCTAACGAAATCATAGCTGCAACCGACAAGGCTGTAATGCCATGGCAATTTGGACATCCGGCAAACCCCGAGATTCATCGCAGAACCACTGCCGAAGAGATCTGGGCGGATACCAATGGCGTGGTCGACGCGGTTGTGGTTGGCGTTGGAACCGGCGGTACTTTGACCGGGATAGGTGAAACGTTGAAAGCGCATCGTCCAGACATCCGTGTCATTGCGGTCGAGCCAGAAAACAGCCCTGTAATGTCAGGCGGAAAGCACTCTCCGCATATGATCCAGGGTATCGGAGCTGGTTTCATTCCCGACATTCTAAACATGGATGTTGTCGACGAAATTTTGACCGTCAGCAACGATGAGGCCATTAGTACAGCGCGAAGACTTGCAGTTGTCGAAGGCATTCCCGGCGGGATTTCTGCGGGTGCGGCTTTGGCTTGTGCCATGCGAGTGGCAGCCCGAGAGAGCATGAAAGGTAAAACAGTCGTTACGATTTTGCCAGATTGCTCTGAACGTTATTTGTCGACGGCATTGTTTGACGGCATCGGCGACTAAAACGTCACTATCATTTCTGCTGCGCAGGAAATCGGGTCATCCGGTCCTGCGCAGTAACTGTATTTAATAATTAGACATTTTTTTTGCGCAGAACTTAGCTGTATCATATATACATATTCTAATGTTCCCCGTCGCCGTCAGGGCGACGACTGCGGTTTATTTTGCGGAAAACGGTATTCGGGATTATATTATGAAACGCAAACTGACAACAATCATGGCCATGGATGTGGTCGGATACAGCCGCCTTATGGAGCGCGACGAAGAAGGGACTCTGGGCCGTCTGAAACAAGCAAGATCAGCGATTTTTGACCCGACAATTTCGCAATATTCAGGTCGCGTTGTCAAACTGCTTGGCGATGGTGCACTGGTCGAATTTCCAAGCGTCGTGGGCGCATTTCACTGCGCAGTGGCGATTCAGGACAAACTATCGCAAAGAAACGCAGGTATCGACGAAAAACTGAAGATTGTATTGCGCATTGGGATGCATCTTGGCGACGTCATCATTGAAGATAATGACATCTATGGGGACGGCGTAAACGTTGCGGCCCGTTTGGAACAAATTGCGGCCCCAGGTGGTGTTGTCTTGTCCCAGCAAGTCTTTGATCAGATTGGCACTAATGTTTCTTTGCCGATTTTGTCCATGGGCCCCCAGTCGGTCAAGAATATCAGCCGTCCAATTGAAACCTACAAAGTCGATTTCGGTACAGAAGACTCGACTGACGACATCATTCAGTTTGGCGATTTTGAACTGGATCTGGCCCTGTTTGAGCTTAGAAACAACGGTGAGCGCATACCGACCGAGCCTCAGGTATTTGACCTGTTGGCTTTTCTGGTTCGTAACGGCGAACGGACAGTCACAAAAGAAGAGATATTTGACGAAATCTGGAGCGGACGCATAGTTTCTGACGCTGCTTTAAGCAGTCAGATCAAATCCGCACGCCGGGTGGTCGGGGATGATGGCTCCAGTCAGCATACGATCCGAACTGTGCATGGACGCGGGTTTCGGTTTATTGGGTCAACACAAAAACCGGTGGTGCCGGTAATTGACGGTCTGGCATCCAGTGTACCCTCAGAAATGATGGCAGTAATTTCTGCCAAACCGTCGGTGGCGGTGTTGCCATTTGAAAACCTAAATCGAAACAGCGACGAAGACTATTTGGCCGATGGAATTTCAGAGGATCTTTCAACGGCCTTGTCCAAAAACCGCTGGCTTACCGTGATCGCGCGCAATCCCGCATTTGCATTTCGCAATTCGGCTGACAGCATCAGGACTATTGGTCAAAAACTTGCAGCGAATTATGTGATTACAGGTAGTGTTCGAAGAGCTGGCCAACGGGTGCGTATTACCGCGCAGGTTGTTGATACTGATACAGAGCATAGCGTTTGGTCCGAACGTTTTGACCGCAATGTTGAAGATATGTTTGATCTTCAGGACGAGATCACCGAAATAATAGCTGCCCAGATCGAAGCCGAACTTGGGTTGTCCGAGCAACGCAAGGCCGGACGGCGACCACGCAAAAACCTTGGTGCCTGGGACATTTATCACCTCGGGGTATCGGAATTTTATAAATTTACCCTTGAGGGGAACCTGAAATGTCAGGATCTGGTGCGACAAGCCTTGGAATTGGACCCGGAAATTGCCAGCGCTCACGCGCGACTTGCTTATGCTATCGTCTTGGGAATGGTCTATTTTGATTTGGCACCAGACGACGAACACCTGAATGAAGCCTTAAAAGCCGCTAAACGCGCCATCGAACTGGATGATCAGGACGCAAATAGCTACTTTATTCTTGGTCGCGTTCATTTGGCCCGTCGTGAATATGATCTGGCAATTGATGCCTTGGAATACGCATTGGAACTGAACCCATGTCTGGCCGTGACCTATTGCGGATTGGGTGACTCGCTGGCCTATGAAGGGCGGCTGGATGAGGCGATTGAACAATTCGAAGTCGCAATTCGTCTAAGTCCGCACGACCCATTTCGATGGGCGTTTTTTTCTTACCGGGCACTCGCCCATATGTTTCGCGGTGAATATGTCGAAGCCGCGCGTTGGTCGCGTAAATCGGTTCAGATTCCAAACGCTCAGTATTGGGCTTATGCGCATCTTGTTGCATCGCTAGGGCATCTTGGCGAAAGTGAACAGGCAAATACCGCCATTACACAGTTGCGTATTATCAAGCCGGAATTTGATATCGAATTTGCAAGAAAACACCTGTTTTATGTAAAGCGCAAAGATCAGTTGGATATTTACACATCGGGCTTGCGAAAGGCCGGATTATCATAGGCTTGAATGCGAAAAGAACTGGCAATCAGATGCAGCAGGCAATGCTACAATCCGCGGGCTGACAAAGACCGACATCGGATTTCAAATTGTTTGTTCAGGTATTTTGTAGTTGCAGGCGCTTAAAGCTCATCGAAATATGCGCGCGCTGAATATGTGCGACAGCTTGCAAATCACATGACCGCAGTGCCAGTTGAATAGCTTCTAGCTCGTGGTGAAAAATTCGGAATTCTTCTTCTAGGTCCAGTTGCGCCTCGATTGCGGTTTTCAGCCAAATTCTTTTGGTCTGGAAATAAAGCCGTTCAAGGGTCTGGCGCAAAGGTTCATTGGCGGTCAATTCAAGAAGTGCGTGAAAAACCTCCATGTCAAAGCGGGTAAATTCATGGGGGCTAGCGGATTTGATGATTTCAGCGCCGCGCGCCACAAGCCGATCAAACCGATCCAGAAATTCCACGCCCGGTATTACAGGATCAACACGACCCACCAATTCCGTCAACTCGACCCGCAGGCGATACACCTGCGCCAATTCGTTGATGTCTGCGTCTGTGACAATGGTCCCGACGCCATGCCGAGACTGAACCAGCCCTTCGTCTTCAAGCTGCGCCAAAACCCGGCGAATGGGGGTGCGACTGGTGCCGAATTCTTGTGCCAGAGCAGCTTCTGACAGCCGCGTACCCGGCGCATAGTCCAGCAAACAGATGCGCTGGCGAATTTCCTGGTGCATTGCCCCATTGCGATCCCTCACCGTCAGTCTTGCATTCATGTCCGGCATTCCAAGATCATTCACAGTCGGCCCCCAAGTCGTTCCAGCATCGTAAGGCATTGCGAAAGCTGATCCAATGAAATGTACTCATCGGCCTTATGCGCCTGCTCGATGGACCCCGGCCCACAGACCACCACATCGGTGCCGAGCGCCTGAAAGATACCGGCTTCGGTGCCAAACGCAACCAGACCGGCCTCATTGGTCCCGGTTAATTCGGAAAGGATTTGCCGAGCTTCGTTTTGTGAGGTTGGGACCAGTCCCGCAACCTCGCCGATGGTTTCAAGTTCGATTGATGCGTTCGGATACACGGCCCGCATTCTGGGCAGTAAATCGGTCCTGCATGTCCGAAGCAAAGCCGATGAAACAAACGCGGCATCCGAGGCTTGAACCGGCCTCATTTCCCAATCCACCCGCGCCTTTGATGCAATCACGTTATGCGCAGTACCGCCGTGCAACGCACCCACATTCATCGTGGTCCAAGGCGGGTCAAAACGGCTGTCTGCCGGGGCCATCACGCGCAATTCTTGTTTGAGTTCCAGAATTTTGGCCACATATTCAACGGCAAATTCGACAGCATTCACCCCTTGCTCAGGTGCCGCTCCATGGCCTTCTAGGCCGTGAAAATGGGTCGAGTACTCGTAACATCCCTTATGGCCTTCGATGATGCGCATTTCGGTGGGCTCGCCGATAATGGCCACTCCCGGTGTCAGTCCGCGCGTTTGCAGTACCTCGGCCAGATGCTGCGCCCCTAAACAGCCCACCTCTTCGTCATAAGTAATGGCAATATGCAGCGGACGATCTTTGATTTGACCGGCAAGATCGGGGGCAATGGCAAGGGTGGCCGCAATAAACCCCTTCATGTCACAGGTGCCACGGCCATATAGGCGCGCGTTGCGTTCGGCCATGCTGAATGGGTCCGTGCCCCAGTTCTGATCCGCAACAGGAACAACATCACTGTGACCTGACAACAGAATACCACCGTCGATTTCAGGGCCAAAAGTGGCAAAAAGATTGGCCTTTGAACCGCAAGGCGCCTCAATCACGTCCACCTTGGCACCGCAATCTTCAAGATGGGTCGCCACATAAGCAATTAGTGCCTGGTTACTATCACTAGAAACAGTGGGAAATGCGATCAGGTCACGCAGCAATTGCTTGGTTCGGTTAAGCCTCTGCATGGCTCAACTCTTAACAAAAAGTTTGCGCTCGATTGTGCATAGCGCCTTGGCGGGACCATCGTCAGTAATAAGGATGGTTTCTGTGGTCTCAAGCCCCCAGCTATCCATCCACAATGCGGGCATAAAGTGGAACACCATGCCGGGTTGCAGCAGGGTCTGGTCTTCGCTGCGAATAGAGGCCGTGCGCTCTCCCCAGTCAGGGGGATAGCTAAGCCCAACAGGATAGCCACAGCGCCCTTCACGATGGATGCCATGTTTCTGCAGCACATTGGCAAAGGCATTTGCAATATCACAGGTGCGGTTCCCGGCGCGTGCAGCATCAAGACCAGCAGCTATGCCCTCTAGCTGGGCCTGCTCTGCATCCAGCATTTCCTGCAGTGGCCTGCCCAGAAAGATCGTGCGACACAGCGGCGCGTGATAGCGGCGATAGCACCCGGATAATTCGAAAAACGTGGCCTCGCCGTCGCGCATCTGGGCACCATCCCATGTCAAATGCGCAGCAGTGGCGTCCAGACCTGATGGGGTGAGCGGCACAAGGGCAGGATAATCACCCCATAAGTCATCCACGCCGCTGATCCCGGAGTGATAGATATCTGCAACCAGATCATTCTTGCGCACACCGGGCGCGGCTTTGTTCAGCGCGGTTTCCATGATCTTGTCCGAAATCCGAGCCGCCTTGCGGATAAAGTCAATTTCATCGTCAGATTTCACCAGCCGCTGCCAGTTGACCATCGCCGTTGCATCGACAACCCTGGCCTTTGGCAACTCGTGCGTCAGCACCGCGTGGGCCTTGGCTGAGTAGTAATAATTCTCCATCTCAACGCCTATTCGCGCTGTTTCAAACCCCATTGCGCAAATTTGCTGTGCCAGATCCTGCATAGGATGACGTTCGGTGGATTGTACGTAATTGTCAGCATAACCGCGCACATGTTCGGACCCCATCCAGCAGGTGCGATTGGCTCCGATGCTGTCCATATGGCGGCCCCACCAAATGGGCGCACCCTCATGGCCCAGCAACACACCCTGATGCACATAGAAGGACCAACCGTCATACCCGGTAAGCCAGGCCTGATTGGACGGATCGGTTACAAACAGTAGATCCAAACCGGCAGCCGACATAGCGGCGCGGGTCTTGGCAATACGGCGGTCATATTCTGGCTGGCCAAAAGGGGCATTTGAATGGGGCAATAGGCTATCCTTTTCAGAGCGCGACATACAAGATGTGTACAACGTAAGAATATCAGTAGTGTTATTCCACTATTTTTGTCGATTCATACTTGTAATGGCAAGTGATTCTGTATGTGTTGTACACAAATGTCCTAAACACATCAAAAAGACGGGTTGGTAAAATGCTAAAAAACGATCACCTTGACCGCTGGGACCGCGAGAATTTTTTTCATCCTTCCACCCATCTGGCGCAACATGCCCGTGGCGAAAGCCCAAGTCGGGTGATCAAGACGGCCAGCGGCGTACACATCGAAGACCGTGATGGAAACCGGCTGCTTGATGCTTTTGCCGGTCTGTATTGCGTCAATGTTGGTTATGGTCGCCCGGAAATTGCCGATGCAATTGCCGCTCAGGCCAGAGAGTTGGCCTATTATCATTCCTATGTCGGACATGGAACCGAGGCGTCGATCACACTATCCAAAATGATCATGGAGCGCGCGCCTGAAAACATGTCCAAGGTCTATTTTGGTCTCGGTGGTTCTGACGCCAATGAAACCAATATCAAATTGATCTGGTACTATAATAACATTCTGGGACGACCCCAAAAGAAAAAGATCATTTCGCGTTGGCGGGGCTATCACGGGTCAGGATTGGTAACGGGGTCTTTGACCGGGCTAGAACTGTTTCACAACAAATTCGATCTGCCGGTTGAGCAGGTGATCCACACCAACGCACCGTATTATTATCGCCGCGAAAATATGGACCAAAGCGAACAGCAGTTCTCGGACCATTGCGCCGCCGAACTTGAGGCGCTGATCGCCCGAGAAGGCGCGGACAATATCGCGGCATTTATCGGTGAACCGGTTTTGGGTACAGGCGGCATCGTACCACCGCCCGCCGGGTATTGGACAGCGATTCAGGCGGTTCTGGACAAGCATGACATCCTGCTAATTGCGGATGAGGTGGTCACGGGTTTTGGCCGTTTGGGCAGCATGTTTGGGTCTGATCACTATGGGATCAAACCGGATATTATCACTATCGCCAAAGGGCTTACATCGGCCTATGCGCCGCTGTCCGGTTCTATTGTGTCAGAAAAAATCTGGAAGGTGCTGGAGCAGGGCACAGATGAGAACGGGCCTATTGGTCATGGCTGGACCTATTCCGCCCATCCCATTGGTGCCGCCGCCGGAGTGGCAAACCTTAAGTTGATTGATGACTTGAACCTGATCGAAAATGCCGGATCGGTTGGCGCATATCTGAAAACGGCGCTAATGGCTGCGCTGGCCGACCATCCAAATGTTGGCGACATCCGCGGTGAAGGTATGTTGTGCGCCGTCGAGTTCGTGAAAGACAAACAGGATCGCGTTTTCTTTATTCCTGCGGATAAAATTGGCCCGCAGGTTTCGGCGAAACTTTTGGAACAAAGCAACGTGATCGCCCGCGCCATGCCGCAGGGTGATATTCTTGGATTTGCCCCACCGTTTTGCCTTAGTCAGTCCGAGGC
>JAHRVZ010000324.1 GCA_019090405.1 Paracoccaceae bacterium | reverse complement strand
CCCAGATGCATCGTTGGCAGATCGACGTCGGGTTCGTGAATGCCCTCGCCTTCGATCGGGTCGTTGAACAGAGGCAACGGTATCTGGCCACGGATCGCCTTGACCAGCCAAAGCGCGCGGCGTCGGCCCAGCCCCATATCGGCAAAAGCATCCGCCTCGGCCAGCCGCTCCAGCACCGCAGGTTTGAGCCCTGCCCTAAGCCACAGGCTTTCAGGATCGCGATAGCCATTGCCCCGCGCCGCCCTGATCCATCCGGCGTCTTCCTCTTTGAAGCCTTTGATCTGGCGAAACCCAAGACGCAGCGTCAGGGCACCATCGGCACGGCGTTCCAAAGTATTGTCCCAATCGCTGTTATTGACGCATATGGGCCGGGTTTCGACCTGATGTTCACGCACATCCCGCACGATCTGGGCCGGAGCATAAAACCCCATCGGTTGCGAATTCAGCAGCGCACAGGCAAAGATCGCAGGGTGATGGCATTTCAGCCAGGCCGACACATAGGCCAGCATGGCAAAGGCCGCCGCATGGCTTTCGGGAAAGCCGTATTCGGCGAAGCCTTCGATCTGGCTAAAGCAACGCGCGGCGAATTCTGGCTCATAGCCCCGTTCCAGCATGCCATTGATGAATTGTTCACGAAACCCGCCAATGGTGCCCATCCGCCGGAACGTCGCCAGCGACCGGCGCAACCGATCGGCATCTTCCGGGCTGAAACCCGCCGCCACCACGGCGATTTGCATGGCCTGTTCCTGAAACAGTGGCACGCCAAGGGTTTTGCCCAGCACTTTTTCCAGTTCAGGCGACGGAAAGTTGACCTGCTCCAGCCCTTGGCGTCGTTTCACATAGGGCTGCACCATGCCGCCCTGAATCGGGCCAGGACGTACGATGGCGACCTCAATCACCAGATCATAAAATTCACGCGGTTTCATCCGCGGCAGAAAATTCATCTGCGCGCGGCTCTCGACCTGAAACACCCCCACCGCATCGGCGATGCACAGCATGTCGTAAGTTGGGTCATCTTCCTGCGGGACAGTGGCAATCGAAAGCGCCACCCCGTCGTGCTGGTCCAGCAGATCAAAACATTTGCGAATACAGGTCAGCATTCCCAGCCCAAGAATATCAATCTTCAAAATCCCCAGCGCGTCGATATCATCCTTGTCCCATTCAATGACCGTGCGGTCCTCCATCGCGGCGTTTTCAATCGGGCACATTTCGTCCAGCCGCCCCTTGGTGATGACAAAACCGCCCACATGCTGCGACAAATGCCGTGGAAAGCCGATGATTTCACCAATCAACTGAATGGTTTGCGCCAACCGCCGGTCGGTCATGTCCAACCCAAGTTCCGCAATGCGCTCCGGGTCAGCGCCCGCATTGGACTGACCCCAGATTTGCCCGGACAGGTTGGCCGTGACATCCTGAGACAACCCCATCACCTTGCCCACTTCGCGAATTGCGGCGCGGGACCGGAAATGGATCACCGTGGCGCACAGGCCGGCACGGTGGCGGCCAAATTTTTCGTAAATATGCTGGATCACCTCTTCGCGGCGTTCATGTTCAAAATCGACATCAATGTCCGGCGGCTCGCCCCGGTGTATCGACACAAAGCGTTCCACAACCATGGTGATGGTTTCCGGGCTGACATCGGTAATACCCAGCAGATAACACAGGATCGAATTCGCCGCCGAGCCACGCCCCTGACATAAAATGCCCTGCGCGCGGGCAAATTGCACAATGTCATGCACGGTCAGAAAATAGGCCGGGAATTTCAGCGTCTCAACCAGTGCCAGTTCCTTTTTGACCTGTTTATGGGCGCTCTCGGGCGCGCCATTCGGATAGCGCCGTTTCAGCCCCTCATGGGTCAGTCGCGCAAGCCGGTCCTGGGGCGGCTCTCCGCCCGCAATCTCGTCAGGGTATTCATAAGACAGTTGCGACAGGCAGAACCCACAGCGCGCCGCGATTTCCTGGGTGCGCCGGATCGCCGCCGGATGATCGCGAAACATCCGCATCATGTCGGCCGCCCCTTTCAGACGGCGTTCACCATTGGGCAAGGCGCGGGTGCCAATGGCATCAATGGTGATGTGGTGGCGCATGCAGGTCAGCACATCCGCCAGTTGCCGACGCTTGCCGTGGTGCATCAGCACATCGCCCATCGCCACCATCGGAGCCGCAGTTTTCAGCGCCAACCGGCTGCTGCTCTCCAGATGTGCCTGATCGGCCCCATCATATCCCGGGGCCGCGCCCAGAAACACATAGCCGGGATAATGCCGCACAGCCGCCTGAATATGGCGCGTTACATGCCTGATATCCGCGCCTTTTTCCGGCAAGGCAATCAGAATGATCCCGGCGCAACCCTCTAGCACATCCTGCATGTCCAACAGGCAATCGCCCTTTTCGGCGCGCCGTTTACCAAGGGTCAAAAGCCGCGACAGCCGGGCATAGGCGGGGCGATCCTGCGGCAGGGCAATCCAGTCCACCGGGCTGTCGCGCAGCACCAGCCGGCAGCCGACGATCAGTTTCGGCAAGTCAGTCGTTTTGGGGCGGGCGATGTCCTTGATGTCAGAAAAGCTCTGACGAGAGCTGGAATCAACCTGTTGCCCCGACCGGATCTGGATCGGTTTTGCCGCCTCGCGCTGCAATTCCTTTAGCGCCGAATAGGCCCGCACAACCCCGGCCAGCGAATTGCGATCGGTGATGGCAATGGCAGCAAGCCCCAGTTCGGCGGCGCGGGTGATCAGTTCTTCGGGATGCGACGCCCCGGTCAGAAAGGTGAAATTTGAGGTGGTGCACAGTTCCGCATAGCTCATGCAAATTCCCCCTGCACAAACCAGCCGGGGTTTTGCGGCGTATAAAACAGCCACAACCGCCGCCCCTGTCTGGTTGTCACCTTCCAGTAATCACGCACCCCCGCGCGCCAGTTTTCATCCGCCAGCCACCATTCCGGCGCAATCCGTTCCGGTCCCGTTACATGTCCGGTTGCAAACGACATACGCCGCCAGCGAAACCGCGCGGGTGGACGTGGCCCCGCGCCTCCAATGGCCTCAGGCGGGAACAATTGCACAGGGCGTGACGGGCGCACGGCCCAGGATTGAGAAGGCTCCGAGAACGCCGCCGCAGCGATAATAAAGCTATGTTCAGGGATATGGCTGTCGGCCGGCAAAAGCCGCTGCACATTGTCCAGCCCGATGCGGCTGCCAAGACGGGTGATCAGATCGTCCAGAGCGTCGCTATTGCTGCCCCCCGAATGGGTCATCTGGCGGGCGGGCAAGGGTTCGACCTGCACCGCCTCAAGCCGCAGTTGGTCAATACCGTACCCGGCATCCACCTGATCGACACCGCGCTGAAACAGCGGCAGAATACGCGCCGCGTCATGCAAGGCGCGCGCCAGTCGCAATTCCACCTGCTGGCTGGCCTGATCCACCCGGCGCAGGGTCAGTTGCAACACCCGCGCGCCGGTTTCCTGCGCCCTTAGCTTGTCACACAACCGCGTCAGCAACCGTTCGGTTCCGGCCATCACATCCCCGTTCAGCCCAATCGGGTCCGGCAAGGTCATCCGCACCCCGTAATGCGGCGCTTCGGGCAGCGGAGAGATATCTTCCGGCAAATCCCCAAGCGCCTGATCCAGTCGCAACAGAACCTCGCGACCCAATCGACGCGTCACCGTGGCACGCGGCAAGGCGATCAACTCAGCGATCCGGCGCACGCCCAGTCGTTGCAAGGCAACACAGGCCTTTTCTTCAAGCCGCAGCGCCGCCACCGGCAACGGCCCCAGACGCGCGCGCGCCTGCCCTGCGGCGGCAATACAGCCTTTTGGCCCGCCCTTGCTGAAATGCGCCAAGGCCCAGGCCGCGCCGCGGGTGTCGGCCAGCCCGATGCGTGCGCTGATCCCGGCCCGCGTCAGCCTAAGGCGCATGTCATCCAGCATCGCCTCTTCGCCGCCAAACAGATGCGCAGCCCCAACGATGTTCAGCGTCAGCCCATCCACGCCTTCGACCCCGACCCAGGGGCAATAACGTTTCGCCCATCGCGCCAGAATACGCAGAAACCGCTGATCCGCCTTCAGATCGACCGGTTGGCTTTGCAGGGTCCGACAAAACGCCCGCGCATCCGAAAGCCCCATGCCGCGATGCAGCCCCTGCTGTTCGGCCTGCCGGTTCAGACAATAAATCCGGTCGGCATTGG
>JAHRVZ010000323.1 GCA_019090405.1 Paracoccaceae bacterium | reverse complement strand
CAGGTGCAGATGCGCGTTCGGAAACAGCGCCAGCCCGCCCGCGTGGTCATAGTGAAGATGAGTTACGATGATTTCGGTAATATCGTCAGGTATCAGCCCCAAAGGAGCAAGTGCCTTGGCCGGGTCAAGGCGGATCGTTCGATTGCGAGCGCTGGCCTCGGTTTCATCAAACCCGGTGTCGACAAGAATAACCCTGTCTCCCTTGCGCAAAAGCCACATGAAATAATCTATTGCATGTGGAGCATCGTGATTGTCATCAAAAATAAAGCTGTCGCTACGCGTCCTTGAAACGTTCTCTGCGTATTTTATGGCATGGACTTCCCAGTTGCTCATCGGATTACCTCATCTAAGCTGCGCGATCATCTTATCCCTTAAAGCTAAACTTCGGCTCCATTGCGGTGAATGTCAAACATCTGCTTTCATTCGTTTCGGGGTGTGGCGGGCAGGTTAGGATTATAGGTCAAAATGCTACTTACCAGGATTTTAGCCCGGCTTTTTCGCCAAAGGTTGCAAGTGACTTTGAAGCATGAGCAAGGCAGAGGTCAGCGGATTTTCGGTAAGTGGAGAATATCCATAATCCGCCAACAGCTTGATTACCTCGGGTTCTTTCATCTGCCCCTTTAGCGCCTGCCCACCCAGAACAATAGCGCCAGGCAGTTTGTCGGTAACGCTTTGCAGCGCTGTGGCCAGCATCGCGGCGCTTATCAAAGGGTCGTTGATGGTCAGAATATCACAGCGCGTTTGCGCGACCATCTCGGACAGGCCCGATGCGGTTTTGGGGTCATCTTTGGGCTGTCGCAGTGGCGTGGAACTAAGGCTAAGGTCCGGCCCTGGTGTCAGCCCATTCAGCGACCATAGTGTCAATGCCATTGCTGCCAATGCGCTGGATTTTTCCTGAACCGCAACTTTGACATTTGACCGTTCGATGGCGATTACGCCGGGCAGAAACCCAACCCCGGCGCCGACTTCCAGATAGCTATCCCCCGGCTTGATAAATTTGAGAACCCGGCGCGCTGCGTTGCGTTCAAATTTGCCGTCCATGATCTGTTGCAGTGCGGTTGGCGAAAAAATCCGTGGGTCGGCAGGAATTTTCAGGGTCTTGTTCTGGTACATTTCCGGTGGTGGGTTGCTTTGTTCATACACCGGGTCACTGACATAATGGTCGGCGGCGGTGCTCCAGTCAGGTGCGCCTTTGGCACGACGCTTTTTCTGCGCAGTTTCGTTCACCTGTTTCTCAATATCGGACATCAAAGCAGCGATCTTGGCCCGATCCCGCGGTTTTGGCGGTTTCGCCACGACTTCGGCAATTGGAATCTCTGAGGCCTGCCGCAAGCCGGTGACAAGATCATCATAAGCGGCGGTGTCCTTGAATTCTGCGAGCCTTGCTTCGGCCCGTTCCACCGCATTGAAATGCAATCTGCGCAACTCTGGATCAGTCAAAAGAATATCAATGATTTCGTCACGTCGCGCGCTATAGCGCAGGGTGCTGTCATCACGGACTTCATTGCGGTCCTGTAAGGCCCAGTAATCAGAGTTATATTTGTCCTTTTTCAGGTTCACGTTGCCGCGAAATTTGCGAATGGCATAGCTGTCAATGGATTTGACCGCATAGTGGTTCATCTGCGTCCAGTCATAGCCGACCGTGCGAACAATTGACCGCCAGCCGCGGAATTTGAAATAGTCCTCCATCGGTTGGCCAGAACCATTCACCCATTTCACCGTATCGGGAAAGCCGGTTTTCAGGTGTTTGTTTTTGATTTTTGGCCGATGAATTCCCAGCTTCCAGTATTCCGGATCAAACTGAAACAGGGTTTTCACCCCCCAGCCTTTGTTCCAGCTGGTTGGGGCGGCATGTAAATACTGTTCAGTGACCGGGGCGCGGGACCAGTCCTGCACCCCGCTTGAGCCGAATGTGCGCCAAGTGATGACGATACCATTGGCGTCGCGGTCTTTTGCAGATGCAATCATCCCGTCGATTGATCCGTCACCGTGCTGAATGCAAAGAAATTCATCGGCATCAAATACCAGCAGCCAGTCGCTGTTCTGAACCAACGGGTCGACCTGAGCGTGTTTAAGAGCCGATGGCTGTGGCCGGATACCCTCGCCAATAACATTGCGGCGATGATGGGCCAGTCCAAGCTGCTCTAGACGGAACAACATGTCGTCGGTGCCATCGGTGCAATCGTTGGTAAAAACGACCAGATCCGTGAAACCAACAGCCAGATGATGCGCGACCCATTCCAGAACAAATGGGCCTTCGTCTTTCATCATCGAGACCGCTGTTATTCGGCCATGCGGGCTGACATTTTGTTTTAGCGGAAAATCGACCGTCTGAAAATCATCACTGACAACAGCACCGGAATTTGATCGTTGTTTGCTGTTTGCCATACCTGTTCTTTTCCGCCCGGCTTATTTGTCCGATGCTGGGTCATATTTTCAACATATCTTTCACGAACCATACCGTAATAATAGAAAAATCTGGAAAATGTATCGACGAAAGGCGCTAGTCTCTGCTTGGTTCGTGATCGCAATTGTACGCTGGTGGCGGCTGGCAATGGTAGAAGGCTGTAAATTTCGGCAAGCGGACAAACTTGCAAAAACCACTGCCACTCGGTAGCACCGATTGAGGTAGAATATTGGCTTAGCCATCCGAAACCGACGATAACGCATGGAGAATCCTGTTAGACTATGCCGATATTTACCAAGGATGATCAGCGCGTCTATTTCGCCCATATTCCCAAGACTGCCGGCAGTGCGATATATGTTCTGTTTCTTAGAAATGGCTGGTCTTTGTCCAATGTGCAGACCGGGCTTGGTAAGAAAAGGATCGGCTATCGCCTGAATAAAGAGTTCGGCCTTAAGGATATCCCATTTGAAGGCGAACGCCACGGCTTTGAACATTCGTTGCAACATGCGCCGCAGGATATCTGGGTAAGGTGGGGGCCATTTACATCAAGCTTTGCAATCGTGCGTGATCCTTATTCAAAGTTCTTTTCAGGTGTTCGATACTTCTGGAACGTTAAACGGGCATCCGAACCATTTGAAGATGTGGCACGCAACAAGATTAAAAAGCTGAAAAGACAGTTCAATAAAAACGGCACCATCACTGAACCGATGTTCAAACCTCAGTTTCTATATGTCGCGCCAGATACAAAAGTGTTGCGCTTTGAAGATAGCTGGCTGCCAAAGCTATGTGCGATGTACGGTCTGGAAAATCAGGACCTCGAACGCATCAATGAGGGAAACGCAGTTCAGTCAAGCCTAAGCCAATCGGATCGTGAATGGGTGGCTAAAACATACGCAAAGGATTTTGAAACCTTTGGCTACGAAGTCTAAACCAGCTTCCCATTTTCGCCGGTATGTTTTGGCTGTGTACCTACACCAATAAGAGCGAAATATGACTCTGCGATCTTTTCCCAAGTGTATCGCTGTTGGGCGATTTCAAACATGCCTCTGCCAATCGCCTCACGCGTGTCTGGGTTTAGGTTTTGCACCAGTCCTGATAATTCGTCGGCCGTTTCGAAATAAAGCGCTTTGTTTTCAGTTGTATTGCGATTGAACACGCAATCAAACGCCAATATTGGCAACCCGAAATGCATCATCTCGACCAGCGACGGATTGGTTCCACCAGCCGAATGGCCATGCAGATACAGTGAGGCCCGGCTTCGCAAAGCAAATAACAAATCCGGGTCATAGACGGGGTCCAGCAGGTGAATATTAGGTGATGAAGCATATTGCGCACGCAGCTTTGAGCCATAGTCACTGTTTGACCAATTGCCGACAATGACCAGCGGTTGGTCAATCTGTGACCACGCGCCAAGGATTATGTGAATGTTATTCTCCGGCTCAATTCGGCAAAGGGCCAGCGCATAGCTGTTCGGCAACGCAACTGGTGGATCAACGTGATGCCGATGTTCAAGAGCGTGATCTCCGCCATAGGCGATGACGTGGCAATCGCGGTCATAGTTTTTGCGCACATGGTCTGCGATGGCCTGATTGTCAGCAATCACATCGTGGGAAAAGCGAACAGCGGCCCATTCTGAAGCCCGAAGAAAAGCCCGTGCAAGGGCGGACCATTTTTCCCGTTTCCATTCGATCCCGTCGATATTGGTCACGATCTGCGCCTTGCTGACAAGCCTGATTAGCGGCAGCGATAGCGCCCCGGATACGCCCAGCAGGATGATCCGATCATGTCGGGTACGCACCGCGTCTAAAAGGCTAACAATGTCATACAGGATGCTTTGGGTACCATTGGCTTTCAGCCGTACATAGCGAAGATCCGCAGACTCAAATCGCTGTGGGCGGTCGGTTTTGGCAATGGCGGAACACCAGACTGTTAGCCCGGCAGCCTTATCCGTTCGCTTGTGGTGGTGAACAAGGTTTTCGGCCAAAGTTTCGAACCCGCCATAGCAGCCAGGAACACCGACCGTTCCGACAATGGCTATCTTATTTTGCACGCGCACGTCATTCAGGCCTTTGTTTTTCGGCAGCATATTCAAACCAAGGACAAAAGACAAAATCCAAATAGCCGGGTGAATTGAGTTGCTTTGAAACGCACAAAAAATTATCTATAAATTATGAAAATCGAACCCAATATTACAATTTCTGATCGGATCCAGCAGGCTCTTACAGATCAGATTATCCGTGGGCAGCTAAAACCAGACGAACCGCTGCGCCAGAACCACATCGCGGAAGCCTTCAATACCAGCCATGTCCCTGTACGCGAGGCTTTGTTGCGTTTGCAAGCGCGTGGTTTGGCGGTCAGCATCCCCAGACGTGGCGTCCGCGTTGCGCTTTTTGACCCCGACGATATCTTTGAAATCAAAGCGATGCGCTTTGCGCTGGAACCGGTAGCGTTACAACACGCCATACCCAAAATGACGCCGGATAACCTTCACAAGGCGAAACTGGCCTTGCGGGCATGTGATGATGCCGATGATCTGGTTTCGTGGGAAAGGACCAATCGGCAATTTCACAAAGTTATTTTGGTGGCCTGCGCAATGCCTCGATTATTGTCGACAATCGACAATCTGCAAATCCTGAGTGCACGACACTTGCTGGGCACCTGGCGCTCAACTTGGGAGGCGCGAACAGATCGGGATCATACTGCAATCTTAAATGCGATCATCCGCAAGGACAGCGACGCGGCGGTCGCCGTGCTTAAGAAACATTTGCAACGCCTGGCGTAACGCCAATTGCGATCACACCGTACCGTCACATCCAACTTTCATCGCAGTAATTCCCAGGCGGTCAAACAAAACCGCATCCTTGTCTTCATCCGGGTTGTCCGCGGTTAGCAACGTCTCGCCGACAAATATCGAATTGGCCCCGGCGAAAAAGCACATTGCCTGCATCTCGTCGCTCATATCAGTGCGCCCGGCAGACAGGCGCACATGGGTTTTGGGCATGAGGATACGCGCAAGGGCCACGGTGCGCACAAATTCGATCGGGTCCAATGGTGTCACATCTGCCAGCGGAGTATCTGCTATCGGGATCAGCATATTCACCGGCACGCTATCTGGATGCTG
>JAHRVZ010000023.1 GCA_019090405.1 Paracoccaceae bacterium | reverse complement strand
GGCTGGGCAAACGGGTTGGCTTCTTTGGTCAGATCCTGAGCACCGGTTCCCGGCATCAACTCGAACCCAAGATCAAACTGATCCAACACCGAGGCCAGCTGATCCAGTACCGAAGCATCACCAGTCGATTTGGCGGTCCCGTCTTTGATCAGCTCAATCAGGCGCGCCTCTCCTATCATCACCTTTTCCAGATCCGGACGGCTAATTTCGATATTCAACGTCGCATCGGCATCGTTGTACCCGACAATATGGGTCAGGGTAGCGTTGCTCATCTCGACCACAATCTGTTCATCCCGGTCCGGTACGTTCAAATTGATGGTAAAGTCCATATCGGCCGCTTTTTCACTGTTCAGGCGGATGGCAAGGAAATCCAGCCACATGGACGTTGGCATTGCTTTGATGGTGTCCGGCCCGGTGGTTTCAATTGAGACCCCCTGTGGAAGCCCGTTGCGCAATTCATAGGCGGCAGCCAGGAACGAGTTTCGGACCGACGGGCTTTCTTTCTGATAACCGATCTGTTCGAAAGCAGCAGCCAGCATATCCTTGGCGTCCTGATTCTGAGGCTCGGCATAGACCAGTTTGTTCAGAATTTCAGTCGCTTGCAGATACATGCCACTGTCATACAGTTCCTGACCCTTTGCCAAAATTGGCACGGCCCCGCCCATCATCTCGACGTAAAGAGGTGCCGAGTCTTTCGGCGACAACGGGATCAAAGTGGTCGGATTGGCATCCCAATACCCAAGATAACGGTTGATGACCGCCCGCGAGTTATGTTCAACCGAACCGTGATAGCTGCGCGCAGACCATTGGTTTTGCAGGCTTACAGGGACTTCGTAGACGTTGTGCACCTCATTGACGGTGACGCCTTTGTTGGCCAGGTTCAAAACGCCATTGTTCAGGTTGGCATAGGTGTCACGCTGCGAACGCATGACTTCCTGAATTCGCTCATTTCCCCAACGCGGCCAGGAATGCGAGGCAAACATCACTTCGGCGTCTTGACCAAAGGAATACAAAGCCTTGTTGATATGCTTGGACCAGCTTAGCGCGTCACGCACCAAAGCACCACGCAGGGTATAGATGTTGTGGATGGTGCCAGTGATGTTCTCGGCGGCCCAGAATGCCTTGAGGTCTGGGAAATAGGTGTTCATTTCGGCCGGAGCTTCGGTGCCCGGAGTGTTCTGGAACACCATCTTGACGCCATCAATCGTCATTTCTTCGAAATCATCCGAGACATATATGGTCGGTTCAATCAGCCCGGTGGTGCCAGACGATATGTTTTTGCCAATCGACTGATCAACGTGACCTTCGGGTCCACGTGGCAGCAGAACGCCATATTGAAAAAACAGGCGGCGGTTCATCACGTTGCCCGCATAGACGTTTTCTGAGACCGCGTGTTCCATAAAGCCTTCGGGGGCAATGACCTCTACACCATTGGCCACGTCCTCATCACTGATCACTCCGCGCACACCGCCATAATGGTCAGCATGGGAATGCGAATAGATAACAGCCTTGACCGGGCGTTCGCCGACGGTGTCATTGACAAGTTTCAAGGCGGCGGCGGCGGTTTCTTTGGACGCGAGGGGATCGAAAATAATCCAGCCAGTGTCACCTTTGATAAAGCTGATGTTGGACAGATCAAAGCCGCGCACCTGATAGATTTCGCCCTCAAGAATTTCATACAGACCATAGTTCATGTTCAGAATGGCCTGGCGCTGCAGTGACGGGTGGATGGTGTCGAACTGATCGCCTTTCAGCAGAAACTCATAGCTTTCCATATCCCAGGCAACGTTACCGTCTTCGGTCTTGATCTGCTTGTAGTCTGGTGTGGCGATCAGGCCGCGGCGGCTTTCTTCGAAATCACGTTCATCGTCAAATGGCAGCGATTTGCGCAGTTCGTTTTGAAATTCGATGGTAAACTGTGAAGGTGCATTCCCCTTGGGGTCAAAGTGGTCCTGCGCAGACGCCACATTGGCAGTCAGTGCCAGCAGCGACCCGGCCAGGGCGGATCTGATAATTGGGGTCAGAGCGTGTGATGGTATCATAGTGGAACGCCTCCTGTTCATCTATTGTCTAAAAAGTGTTAATGTTTATCTCAGGGAGTGGGCGGCAATCGTCCGCGAATTCTGACATCATACTGCGGTGCTCAAAGCATAGCGCGCAATTATAGATTGGCTGGCTGGCTCGTCACCGAAGTTCAGTATTCGAAGAATACCTCCTGAGTTACATAAAAGCCAACCCTCATGGTTGCGCCCTAGGTGGCCAAATACAGTTTAGACGTTTCGGCGGAAGTATGAACATGTTAGCACTGGCAGAAACGCGGCTGTGCCAGACGGCGCAAATCAACTTTACGGATGTAATAAATCCCTGTTTTCTATGCACTTGGAGTGGCTGGCGATTGGTGCGCAGCTAACAACATTACTTATGGATGAAATTTTCTCACCAGCTGCTATTCGCCTTCAACTAGAACGCATATTGCAAAATGATGACTTTCCGGCGACCGATCAACGCCGTGAATTTCTTCGTTATATCGTGAATGAAACGCTAGAAGGTCGGGAAAAACTGCTGAAGGGCGTAAGCATTGCGCAGTCGGTTTTTGGACGTGACGAAAATTTCGATCAGCAAATCGATCCGGTGGTTCGACTAGAGGCGCGCCGCCTGCGGAGCGATTTGGATCGGTTTTATGTTGGGGCTGGCCGGTGGGACAGCATTCGTATTTCTGTGCCGAAAGGTGGATATACACCGCGGTTCGACCCGCAAGAGGCGCTACAGCCATCGGTGCCAAACTCTGCCCCAGACAGCCCTGCTCCACCCGTCGAAACACCCGCCGGGAACCGGAGGGCAGCAAAGATCGCAGCGGCTTTGGGCGGGGGGCTCATGCTTTTGACATTGGCGTGGTTTCTGTTCTTTCCACGCCAAATAGACACAAATATGGACCTGCCCAAAGGCCCGGTCATTGCGGTTCTGCCATTCCAGAATCTAAGCGATGATCCCAAGCGCCGTTATTTCTCACAAGGAATTACCCAGCAGCTTACAACCGAACTGGCGCGGTTTCGCGATCTATGGGTTTTGCCGCTTGCTGCCGTTCAACGGCTAAGCTCTGCCTCAGGCGACCCCCAGTCCTTTGCCGAAGAACTGGGGGCTGAATTTGTTCTGGAAGGAAGCGTTCTTGAACTGGGCGAGACCCTGCGTCTGACCGCAAGGTTGGTTGATCTGGAATCAGGGCGCTACATTTGGGTGCGAAGTTACGCAGTCGATGCAACGCCGACCGAGATATACTCGGCTCAGGATGGAATAATCCAGGATGTGGTTGGAAACCTTGCTGGAAAATACGGAATTCTGGCTCAGGACGCGATGAAAACAGCCAGACGCAAAGCCCCCAAGCATCTTGATGCCTATGATTGTGTGTTGCGCTACTATGACTACCAAATTTCCATAGCTCTGGATCAACATTCTGAAATCCAGGCCTGTGTTGAACGCGCGACCCAAATTGATCCCGACTATTCCGAGGCATGGGCGGTTTTGTCCAACTTATACATGCAGGAAATTCGCTTTGATCTTGGAACCGACAAGATGCAATCGCTTAGGCTGGCCGATGCTGCGGTTAAACGCTCTATCGAACTGGACCCGGAATCCTTTGCTGCACATTTGATGCACTCAAATTTGCTTTTCACATCCGGCGACATTGTTGGTTTCAAATCAGCCGGCGACGCCGCCCTTGCATTAAACCCAAACAGCAGCACCGTGTTGTCACATTATGGTATGCGGCTGGCGTTCAGCGGATCGTGGGAAGAAGGACTCGCGCTGGTTGACAAAGCCAAGGCGCTGAACCCCATCCATCCGCAATGGTATTTCTTTCCCGAAGTTTTTTATCACTATCAACGTGAAGAATACGAAGCCGCCCTGACAGTTCTGGATAAGATCAACATGCCTGACTTTTTCTGGGTTCAATTGTTACAGGCTGCCAGCCACGGACAGCTAGGCAACACCAAACAGGCGCAATTGGCCATCCAGGAATTGATCAGGCGCAAGCCAGATTTTCCTGAAGCTGCATCTGACATTATCAAAATATGGCAGTTGGGCGAGGAGTTAAACCTGCATGTCGAGAATGGTCTCCGCAAGGCCGGAATGGATCTGCCTTCTGGCTCGTATTGAGAATACCGCCTGAGCATGGTCTGCATTGTCCCTAAAAATGCGCCTGATCACTTGGTTTGTGCGACAACGCTCTCCAGAGCCATCAACTCTTGAAAATCTGTCTGGACAACTTCCCGGACAAAATTATTCAACTTAACAAAGGCTGGTGCCCGGCCTGCTCCTTTGCGCCAGAAAAGCCCTACTGAACGAAAAACCCTGCGACCTTTCAGGGGTAAGGCCACCACGTCTCCACCCTTATTGATCTCAGATTTTGCATATAACGCCGGCATAAATGTTGTTCCCATATTCATGGCAACCATCTGGCGCAAAGCATCAAGGCTTGTGCCTTCGTAATCATGAATGACCTCAGCTCCGAATTCTTTGCACAAAGCGTGCACCTGATCATGCAGGTGATAGCCACGAGATAGGGACAGGACAGGTAACCCTGTTAAGTCACTCGGAACAACGTGGTCTTTTGTTGCCAGCGGATGATCCGCGGAAACGGCAAATAGAATTGGTTCCTGAAACAGCGGCGCGTCCACGATATCGGCACCACGCGAGGGCAATTTGCTTAGAATGATGTCATGCTTTCCGGCCAATAATTCTGCTTCCAATTGGCTGGGCAGGCTTTCGCGGATATAAAGTTTGAAATCTGGATGCTCACGATGCAGCCTGGCGGCGATCCTGGGCATGAGATACGGCCCAAGCGTCGCCTGAACACCCAATCTTATCGTCCCAGTTAGCCCATACTGCGCAGTTTGTGCAAAATCTGACATCGCCTGTACATCCATCAGAATTGACCTTGCGCGCGTTACAACATCCCGACCGACGGGGGTAAAGGTAACGCCTGCGCGCCCTCTTTCGACAACGCGTGACCCCAATTGTTCTTCTAGTTTTTGCAATTGAACGCTGAGCGAGGGCTGGCTGACACCGCAAACTTCTGCAGCGCGGCGAAAGTGTTTTTCTTCTGCCAGTGCGACAAGGTATCGGAGCTGCTTAAGCGTTATATTCGCCTGGGACATACAAGATTACCATTTCAGAGTCACTTTGACGATAGTTTAAACCTATCAACATTTCCACAATTTTCGCATTTATTTTATGAAACTCCCTCCCCATAAGCTGATTACGCCAAAGGAGCGGGGAGCAGAAACCCTGCGAATAGAAACGTTAATGGAGTAGTTTTATGCCCCACCAAATAAAAAGAATTCACTTTGATCTGCTCGGGCTAAAGGCACGGGTGGCAAGGTACAATGCGCAAATCCAGGATGAAATGAAAACTCCCTTTCCGGATAGGCTTCGCATGAGAAAGCTGAAAATCGCAAAGCTGAAAGCCAAAGACCGAATGGCTTGGCTTTCGCAACAAATGCGAGCCGCGATTGCCGTCAATTTCCCGCAAGCGATGGCGCTAAAATATAAAAACTAGGGCGGCCTAGCCAAGTTCGCCCAGAAAAATCACATCTATTTTCAACTTATAAAGTAAAGGGTTAGCTATGAAACCGACAACCATTCTTAAGACAAGCGTAGCTTTGACAAGCGTTGCGTTTCTCTCAATCTCGGTACCAACGCAGTCTATTGCTGCAAAATATGACATGTGCCAACTGGACACGATTCCAGCCAATGTGCTGCGGAATATTACGAAACGAGCTGATTATGAAGACATTCTGCAGCAAATGTTCCAAAACTGTCCGGTAAGTGCCTTGGCTTTGACCGAAGCGCCAACAAGTTCCATTCTCTCAACCAGCTCGCAGGCGGACGCTCCGGATTTTGACGACGACGATTCTTCCGTAGGCGCTAACAATAACAACGCTGGTGGAAATTCTGGTGGTGGCGACGGTGACGGTGGTGGCGACGGTGACGGCGGTGGCGACGGTGGCGACGGTGACGGCGGTGGCGACGGTGACGGCGGTGGCGACGGCGGTGGCGACGGCGGTGGCGACGGTGGTGGCCATGGTGGCGGACACGGCGGTGGTCATGGCGGTGGTCATGGCGGTGGTCATGGCGGTGGTCACGGCGGTGGTCATGGCGGTGGT
>JAHRVZ010000322.1 GCA_019090405.1 Paracoccaceae bacterium | reverse complement strand
TTACAGACGCAGAGCGTTGGTCGAAATACCCAGAAGGCTGCCAACCAGGCTAAAGATGGTGCGCACATTGACCACGGGGCTTTCGGTTGCCAGCACCACGTCACCGGGGTTGATCTCAAAGTTTTTGGCGCTGAACAGCCCGTCAGCCGAGGTTAGATCCATGGCAAAGATCACATTTTTATGGCTGGGCAGGCTCGGTCTGCCATCATGTGCCACCGCGCTGGCGGGAAATTCCCGAAGCACCAGAATGCCCTGAGGATTGGCGCGTTGGGTGTGCAGGCCACCGGCCAGCGTAATAGCCTCAAGACCGGTGACCCGGTCGCGATCAAACAGGATGATATCCTGCTCACCGGCTGAACCCAGGCTGAGGAAATAACGTTCTTCTTCTTCGATGATGATTTTGTCACCACCGCGCAACGTGGTGTCCATGATCGGGCGGGCATAGAGCCGGTCAATAGAAGCGCCATAGATTCTGCCATTCCGCTGTAAGCGGATTTGCGGGTTCTCCAGATCCGGTTGCACGCCGCCGCCCTGGGCAATCAGCCCAAGCACGGTAAAATTCCGATCCGGTAACGGATAACTGCCGGGTTTGATCACGCCGCCGACCAGATCGACCGAATTCAGCCGTCCGGGCTGCAGTACCAGCCGCACCTGAGCGGCGGGGATCTGGGTTTCCAGCTGCTGCTGGATATTGGTCCGGGCGTTTTCCGGGGTCATATTTATGACCCGCACATCCCCAAGATAAGGAATAAAGACAGTGCCGGCCGGGGTGACGATGCTTGCGGGCAGGGCGGCAGATTTTTGGTCGAAAGCGACCAAAAGCGAATTTTCTTCGCTGCTCCATATTTGAATGTCCAGGATATCGCCGGGGACAATCAGGTTATCGGCCGGACCGCGCTGACGGTTGATCCAGCCGCTGGTGGGTTCGGTCTCGCCGGTTTTGGGCCATTTGTTTAAGGTAGGTAAAGTGGTGCGGTTCACCAGATAGACGGCAAAACCCGGATCCTGATTCTCAGAGCCGGCCAAAACTTCGCTTTGCATGGGGGCTGCGCGGGGCAGAGAACAGGCGGCCAGCAGCAAGGTCAGGCAGAGCATCGCTGTCAATCGGTATTTTTCCTGCATCTTAGCCCTATTATGCATCGTTTCTTCGATGTCACCTGATGAAAACATCTGGGTTTTCACGCTGCGCAAGATACTGGCTGAAACCATGAGGTCAATCGGTGTTATGCCGTTAACCAACTTGTTATTGTCGCCAGCGCTCAACTGGGCAGGGTTCCGGCCCGATGCAGCCAATATGACGCGCCCAATAAGACATGTCCAATCATGCAGGGCTGGATAAGAATGGCCAATAAGAAATGGCCACCGGCGCGATCGCGCCGGTGGCCATGAAATAGAAAATAACCGCGTGAATTTTGCGGGTCTGATCAGGCGATTACGAAATCCGACATGGAAAGATCAGAGAAGGACAGCCCTGCAAAGGTGATGTCCTGATTGTCAAAGATATGAACTTCCACATCGCCGTCACCGTTGTGAGAAACAGACAAATCCGATCTACGGAGTTGACCCATTCCGGACACATCAACCAGATCATTGCCTTGACCGAAATCAGTGATTGTGTCTGCGCCACCACCACTTAGGTCAAAGATAAATGTATCTGCGCCGGCACCACCTGTCAGCATATTGTCGGCTTCGTTGCTGACCAATGCGTCATTGCCCGATCCGCCAATCGCATTTTCGATCGAAACGGAATGTGCGATTGTATAGCCGCCATTGATGCCATCGGTGTATGAGATCCAGCCGCCGCCGCCCTCTTCCAGAAGCAAGGTCGCGTCGCGCAGGTCGATAACGACATCGGAACTGCCCGTATAGGCCATTGTGTCATTGCCACCGGCGTCCCAGATGCAGCTATAGAATGTGCCCGCATCGTTCACATCGGGAAGGTAATAGATATCATCGCCGGTGTTATAGTCGTCGTTGGCACCGTATTTGTGCTGCAGCAACGCCACATCGACAGCCATCGGAGTGCCCACCCAACCGTAATCAGGGGTTGTGCTTGGGTCCAGGGCGCCATTCGGGTTGGTTGCCCATCCGTCAACATAGGACATCATTGTATAGACGCCCTGATTCAGATCGTCTGTTCCTGTGTCATCAGAACCAGAAACACCCGGCAGAACCGTCGAGCCGCCACCATCATCATGCGGGTGCGCCAGCCCAAGACCATGACCCAGTTCGTGGATCAATGTGATAAAGCCAAATCCGCCTTGTTCAAGCGTACCGTTTACCGGATTTCCAAAGGCATCGCCTGCATCCCAGAAATCGGATTCGCCGGCGAACCCGCCAGATCCTTCACCGGGGGTGCCGGGGGGGTTCATGACGCCCAGGAACAATCCGAAAGAGTTGACTTTGTTCAACTTCAGTTCGGCATCTGCGGCATTGTCGACCTCGACGAATTCAACGTCAATGATCGCTTCAAAAGTACTGAACGCAAGGTCAACCTGCTGCTTTTCATAGTCGGTCCATTCCATTCTTGGAAGGAAGCCGCCAAAAAGGCCCGTGCCTGGCGTGAAATAATATTCAATAACCATATCGCCGTCGGGGTTGTATTCCCCGGAATCGATGCTGGTTCCGTCCCAGTCAATGGCATCAGTGTAATCTGATGTTCCCCCATCCATTGCGATCGTGCTTAATGATGCTTTGTTCTTCACAAATTTATTTCCCATACGAGACTCCTAAAAATCATCAACGTTCGTGATATCTAGGAATCACAAACTTACATTTATGCCAAAATCAAACTGTTGACGCCGCTACATGAACAAAACATCATGGCACCAAGATGGCACCAAGCCTGATTTGAGCCCAAAAAGCACATCAACTATATGTTTGTAAATACCTTTGTCCCGGTGGCGGGAACCTTGGTTAAGTGCTGGACTGGAAATGCTAAAATCTTCCACATAAGGCCCCTTGTTCCGGCATGTCTTCTATGGACAATATTCTGCCCTTCTATGGACAAAATTTTGCGATCCACATAGACCCGGGATTGAATGTAAATCTTGTTGAAGATGGTCAAATTCGGTAAGGTTACGAACTTGGTAAAGTTGGTTTACAAGTAGTAGCCGGTCTCAATAATTGTGGAGTATAAGTTCTTGGAAAAACCAGAAGTTAAAAACAAAGATGATCGTCG
>JAHRVZ010000321.1 GCA_019090405.1 Paracoccaceae bacterium | reverse complement strand
TTCAAAAATCTCGCTTACAGTCATGATCTTATCCCATCGGATGGCGGTAATTGGCAGAGTAGGCGCCAGTGACATAATGTTCTAATTGCCGTTCAATATCACCCAACAGCGACGATGCGCCAAAGCGGAACAGGTCGGGTTGCAGCCAGCGGTCGCCCAGTTCGTCCTTTATCAAGGCCAGATAAACCAGCGAATCCTTAGCCTTTGATATACCACCGGCAGGCTTATAGCCGATCCGGTATCCAGTGCGGTCATAATAGTCGCGAATTGCGCGGATCATAACCAAAGACACGGGCAGGGTGGCATTGACACTTTCCTTACCGGTCGAAGTTTTGATGAAATCTGCGCCGGCCATCATGCAAACCAGCGAGGCACGCGCGACATTGCGCAAAGTGCCCAATTCGCCTGTGGCAAGAATCGCCTTTACATGGGCCTCGCCACAGGCGTCACGAAAGGCGCGCATTTCGTCGTATAGCGCCTGCCAGTTTCCGTTCAGTACATGCCTGCGGGAAATAACGATGTCGATTTCGGCGGCACCCGCTTTGACGCTTTCACCGATTTCGGCGACCCGCAAATGAAATGGCGAAAGTCCGGCAGGAAAGCCGGTGCTGACTGCCGCTACCGGAATGCCGCTGCCCTGCAAAGCGTCCACAGCAGGGGCAATCATGTCATGGTAAACGCAGATCGCACCGGTGGTAATGGGGTCCATGCCCAAAGCGTTCAATATGTCAGGCCGGACCGGTTGCCGCGCCTTGGCGCAAAGGCGACGCACACGATTGGCGGTGTCATCGCCGGCAAGTGTGGTCAGATCAATGCAAGTGATCGCACGCAGCAGCCACGCCGCCTGAAATTCCTTTTTTACGGACCGGCGACCGGGAATTGTGGCGGCACGACGTTCAATGGCCGATGTGTTGGCCTGCACTGCGCGCACCCATTGCATATCCAGTTCCATCCCCGGATTGCGGGGTTCCGTGACCTGAGGCAAATGCGTTGTACGCTGAAGTGTATCTGTATCCATCGGCATTTTCCTATGGCTTTGTCTTTGCGGTATCGCCCGCCAAAATCGCATGTGCGCGCCGACTTGGCAAGCAAACCAGCGCGCGAAATGTAGAATCTAGAAATAGAGATCGAAAGATTTGGCCAATTAGACAACCCAAACCCCACGCATTTGGTTAGCCATTACTAACCACAACACAAATCTCCTGCCTGAATTGGCGGGCAGGGGTTGGTTCCATATGAGCAATAGACACAGCAATCACCGGGTTTGGGTTTCATGACCAAGTTGCAGGACACACACTCATAGAACCACTGGCAACTGTCCGTTGGCATGGTTTCACTGCGCGAATGGCCGCAACTTGGGCAAGTGATCACACTGTCTAAGATTAAGGGTTGTTGGGTCATACCTACATCATTTCAATAAGTTGCATGTTGATACTGGCTTCGTTCAGGTAAATTATCCATGCTAGTCCTGTAAGAAATGTTGCGCCTCCCAATACCCATTTTTGCCGCCACGCTATGCCGCGCAATACTGCGAGCACCCAACCCAGACCAATCAGTATGGCCGAAGCGGTCAAGACTGGAACACTTGCCCCGGCGATTGTGCCAAAGATCGCCAGCCAGCTACCGCCAAGACCAACCAGCATCAATGTCATGGGCAGGATGCAGCAGGTCGCCACACCAAGTGCCACAAAGGAAAACGGCAATCCGAATCCGGTGATTTTGTTCATTCCGATTGTTCCTGTGTAATTTCGCAGTTGAGACGCGAACCGAAAGTTTGAGTGAACCATTGAGAAATGCTATACATCCTGTAGTCGCTACAGGTTCAAAGGAAATTTAGTCACATGTTCGCGATTGGTGAAGCGTCACGGCAAAGCGGAGTCGGGATTGAAACGATCCGCTATTACGAGCGTGAAGGCATTGTGCCCAAAGCCGAGCGCACAGCGTCAGGACGGCGGGTCTATGATCGCGATTCGATTGGCCGTTTGCGGTTCATACGGCGGTGTCGGGATCACGGGTTTTCGATTGCAGATTCTCGAACTCTTTTGGCTTTGGCCAAAGAAAGCGACACCGCTTGTGGCACCGCAAAGAAGGTGGGAACTCGGCATTTGAATGACGTCAGACGCAAGATTGCTGAATTGCAGCAATTAGAACAGGCGCTTGAGGAATTGGCCGCCAATTGCGCAAATGGGCGGGTGTATTGTCCGATGCTGGACGTTTTGACCCGCGATTGAATAGCGTGGATTTTCAGCTATGTTTTGACTTACTCAGCATTGCCCCAACCGCCGCCTCCGGGGGTTTGCATGCCAAACAATGCTCCGCTTGGCAGGTCGATTTCGTCGTTGCCTTTCAGGTCGACACGCCTGCCATCGGGCATCACCGCCCAGTTGACACCCACAGCACCATTGCCTCCGCCATCGACGCCAAAGGGCGGGATGATGCGGTGGGAACACAGGGTGGTCACCGTGACGGGTGTCAAAAACCGCATCAACCTGACCGCGCCATTGCCGCCGTGCCATTTGCCCGATCCGCCGGACCCGGCACGCACGCCAAAGGCTTCGAGGCGTACCGGAAAGCGTTTTTCCAATATTTCGGGGTCGGTCATGCGGGTGTTGGTCATATGGCTTTGCACCGCGTCACAGCCATCAAACCCCGGACCAGCCCCAGTGCCGCCGGCAATGGTTTCATAGTTCTGAAATTCTTCATTCCCCCAGACGAAATTGTTCATCGTCGCCTGACTGCCTGCAATCACACCCAACGCCCCATACAGCGCGTTGCACATGGCCTGACTGACCTCGGTATTACCTGCGATCACCGCTGCCGGATAGGCCGGATTCAGCATTGATCCAGCGGGTGCAATTATGCGCAGCGGGTGCAAGCAGCCCTCGTTTAACGGGATGTTGGTGCCGACAAGCGTGCGGAATACGTACAAAACCACAGCCCGGCAAATCGAATAGGGGGCGTTGTAATTGCCCAAGTGCTGCTCTGACGTACCGCTAAAGTCTATCACCGCTTCGCGTGCCTTCTGATCAACAGTGACCGAAACCTCGATCGTCGCGCCATGGTCCATTGGATAGCTGAACGTGCCACCCGGAAGCGCGCCCAAAATCTGGCGAACGCTTTCTTCGGCGTTGTCCTGCACATG
>JAHRVZ010000320.1 GCA_019090405.1 Paracoccaceae bacterium | reverse complement strand
TGGCCGGCCGCGATGCCGGTTGTTTAATAGCCATGAATGCTACCCTTCCAGATAAGTGCCCCTCGTTGGGGAGGGGTGTCCCACTTGCCGGCATAAGAGGGTGCAGAGACTTGCGCAACCGCTATTTTTGGAAAAATGACGGGGTCTGCAATCAAACCATTGGTATTAAGACTAACTTCTGCACCTGAACATTCTGCATAATTGATAGATCCTTGGCGGCCTCGACATTAAGGAACTGAAATTGCCGCTGGGGACATAAATCGGATTGAATAGAAAAATTCGGATTGATTCAACGGCATGGGTTTCACCCACCTTACGCAAAATGCTATCCGGTGATTTGACGCCACTCAGGTTCTAAAAGGGATTAACCTATTGTTCACCGCTACTTTGCTTTGCTCGCCGACAAACCGAACGCTTGACCCAGCTCTTGTCGATTCATTGCGCAATGCCTGGGGTGGCGGTGATGCAGTCTGGCTGGCGATGGATGAGGCCGCGGAATTTGCCATTGGTCAGGCACCTGCCAATCAGTGGGACGTATGGGCCGACCTTCAGAAACTGAGTGTTGATCTTGTGATCCAGCCAACAATTGGCCGACGTAAAAAGATGCTGCTGGCGGATATGGACAGCACCATGATCCAACAGGAATGTATTGATGAACTGGCGGACGAGGCGGGCGTTGGCGATCATGTCCGCGACATCACGGCACGTGCGATGAATGGTGAATTGGACTTTGAAGCCGCCCTGACCGAGCGCGTAGCTTTGCTAAAGGGTCTGAACGTAAGCGTGATCACATCTGTTCTGAACGAACGGATCACCCTGATGCCCGGAGGCAAAGCGCTGGTCGCAACGATGAAGGCAAACGGTGGATATGCAGCACTTGTGTCAGGTGGCTTTACTGCATTCACACAATCTGTTGCCACGCAGTTGGGTTTTGATGAGAACCGAGCCAACCGTTTGCTGACCAAAGATGGAACGTTGACCGGACAGGTGGAAATGCCCATTCTTGGCCGCGCCGCCAAGGTAGACGCGCTCGAGCAGATCACAAAACGTCTGGGGTTGGGCGAAACAGACGTGTTGGCCGTGGGCGATGGCGCCAATGATCTGGGCATGCTGGAACGCGCAGGAACCGGAGTTGCGCTGCACGCGAAACCATCCGTCGCTGCGCAATGTGAGGTGCGGATCAACCACGGGGATTTGACGGCTTTGCTATATGTACAAGGTTACAGCCAAGACGAATTCGCGGGTTATTGAATTTAACACTTCACTTAATTAACATTTGTGTTAATAAAATGAAATGAACCCTCTGACCACAGCCTTTTCGGCGCTTTCTGATTCGACCCGCTTTGGGATTGTCGAGCAATTGATGGACCAAGGAGAGACCCTTGCCGGGGATCTTGTTGCGGGTACGGGAATGTCCGGCCCGGCGATATCGCGCCACTTAAAGGTATTGCGTGATGCCGGATTGGTTTCGAGTCGCGCGGCTGGCACCAAACGTTACTATTCCGTGCACTCAGATGGATTGCGGGCGATTGCTGACTGGACCCTGTCACGACGGACGTTTTGGGAAACCAGTTTGGACCGGTTGGAAGCCGCAATTTTACTGGATGAGGACGCTCACGAATGACGGACCTAAGCCTTGAGCGAGAATTCAACATTCCGGCGGACCGACTGTTTGACTGGATCAGCAGCAAAGCCAAAGTGTTGCAGTGGTTTGGCCCCGAAGGCATGAATGTGCCCGATTCCGAACTGGATTTCAGCCGAACAGGCCCGTGGTATGCGGTCATGGCGAATGATTCCGTAAAAGTGAAGGTCTCTGGGCACGTCACACATGTTGATCCACCCCGATCTGTTGGATTTACCTGGGGCTGGCATGATGACGACGGCACACGGGGTGCCGAAAGCCATGTAACGATGAGCGTGGTTCCAACACAATCAGGCGCGCGTTTGTTGCTGGATCATCGTGATCTGGATGACAGCGAACAATCGGCAAGTCACGAACGGGGCTGGATTTCGTCATTCAACAAAATGGCCTCGGTCATAAAGTAATTTTAACCAGGGAGACGAACAAATGGCACAATATATCTTTGCATATCATGGCGGGAAAACACCCGAAACACCGCAAGAAGGCGAAAAGGTCATGGCCGCATGGACCGCTTGGTTCGAAGGGATGGGCACAGCAATGGTTCAACCCGGCGCGCCTTTGGGCATGTCCAAAACGGTCAAAAAATCAGGCGTTACTGATGATGGCGGCGCTAACCCCGTCTCAGGCTATACGGTGGTCAACGCGGTCGACATGGATGCTGCTGTTAAAATGGCCAAGGGCTGTCCGATGGTAGTGGACAATAGTGGGTCAGTCGAAGTTGCCGAACTACTTGAAATGTAGGGACAGACTGAAAATGGCAGCGCCCGCAGGCTGCCGTTTTCAATACCCATTACGGCGCTAGTACTAAAGCGTTTCAGCTGGTTTGATAATGCCGGCGGCAATGTTGCGTCGACTTAGTATCGGTGCGTTCATGTACCGCAAAGTCGCCGGATGATCGGCATCCAGAACACCCAGACCCACCAAAATGGCAGCAATCGTACATTCGCTGGCACGGGTTGCCCCATCCGCGATTTTGACAACTACACCCATACGTTTTTCCGGCAGGATCGCAGTGTAAACGCCCTCGGCCCCGGTTTTGATGGCGACGCGCCCGCCCATTGCCCGCATAAGATTGGTGCAACACCGCCCCTCGCCCGCGACCAGATCTGGATGCTGCGTCATGGCATCGACCAGACGCACAGCAGACTGGCTCGCCCGGTCATTTCGATCAGCCGCCGACGCGAACCACGCCATTGCCCGCGCCATACCCTGCACCGTTGTCGAAAAATTTGGCGCCGAGCAGCCATCAATGCCATAGCCGGGGCTGGCCATATCGGTGGTTTCTTCAAATGCGTTAAGGCAGGCTTGCTGCACCGGATGGGCGATATCAACGTATTCTGCATCGCCCCCCATGTATTGATTGAGGGTCAGGAAACCAGAGTGTTTGCCGGAACAATTATTGTGATACTGGCAAGGGGTTTCATAAGACCTGATAAGGTCTGCGTGGGCATCTTTGTCGTTGGGATCTTGCGGGCCACATCGGAACGCGTCGTCCTTCAGCCCCAACATATCCAGCCATGATTTAACACGATCCGTATGGATTGCAGCCCCGTTATGGGATGCACAGGCCAGCGCCAGGTGTTCGGGTGTCAGTCCGTATTTGTCAGCCGCTCCGGAGGTCAACAAAGGCAACGCCTGCACCATCTTGCAGGCACTACGCGGATAGATCACCGCGTTCGGATCACCCCATGCGCGCAGGATTTGCCCTGTATCATCACAAATAACCGCATGGCCGAAATGCTGGCTTTCAAGCAGGTCGCCGCGCCAGACTTCGGTCATAAGAACAGGTTGAGTCATCATTTGCCTCAAATTTTGGCGAATTCCTGCCAATCGGGCTTTCGCACATGGTGCAAGTTACGTTAGTATGCTTGTGTCGGCAAGCAACAGAGCCCTTAATCAGGACGACCCGAAAAGGGTCGCAGGCGGCTTTGAAAATTGAGGTTAAGGTCAGTCTGGAGGCTGGACAAAATGGGACTAAAACACACCCGAATTATCGCTACGCTTTGCATGGCCGCGATGGCCACAACTGCGTATTCTCAAACGGAAAGCAGCAACCGGGTCTCGTCCAATACGGACTGGAGCGTTTTCACCGAAGATAGCCCCAAAGAATGCTGGAGCGTATCGGCCCCCAAGGAAACCGTGAATACTCGCGGTGGTCGCGTTGTTGCGGTAAGCCGTGGTGACATTCTGCTGATGGTATTTTACCGCCCCGAGGCCAAAGTTAAGGCACAACTGACATTTACTGGTGGCTATCCTTTTGCCGAAGGCTCTACCGTTAATTTGAAAGTTGGCGACAGCTCGTTTGAGCTGTTTATCAAAAACGTAATTGATCAAAAGACCAAGGAAAAAGTTGGCTGGGCATGGCCAGCGTCCGAAAGCGATGATGCCAAGGTTGTCACCGCACTTAAACGGGGATCACAGGCAACACTTACCGCAAGATCATCACGCGGCACCCAAACCAAAGACACGTTTTCACTGCTGGGCTTTACCGCCGCGATCGAGGATGCTGAAAAACGCTGCGGTGGCTAACGGGTGGCGTGAAAATTCACGCGTCCTGCACCTGACAGGTTTGTTTTGATTTCGGTGTAAAACCCTGTATAGGGGCGATCTGCTTTGTAGAACGCTAGGAAACCCGATGTCTGCCACGACACCGATCACACAGGATGTGATGACCATTCCCCGCAAGTTGCCCGATGGGCCGACCAACCTTGTCGGGTTGACGCGTGCGGCGATGCGCGACGCTTTGATTGTGCACGGAACGCCTGAAAAGCAGGCGAAAATGCGGGTCGGGCAAATCTGGCAGTGGATTTATCAATGGGGTGTCCGCGACTTTGCCGAGATGACCAATCTGTCCAAAGCCCTGCGTGCCTCACTTGCAGAGAACTTTGTCATTGAGATTCCCGAAGTGGTTTCCAAACAGGTCAGCGACGATGGCACCCGCAAATATCTGGTTCGCATTGCTGGCGGGCACGAAGTCGAAGTCGTCTATATTCCGGAAGAATCGCGCGGCACGCTTTGCATCAGTTCGCAGGTTGGATGCACCCTGACCTGTTCATTCTGCCATACCGGCACCCAAAAACTGGTCCGCAATTTGACCGCTGCCGAAATTATCGGTCAGGTGATGATGGCACGGGATGATCTGGGAGAATGGCCGGTTCCGGGTACAAGAACCGAAGAATCCCATTCCCGCTTGCTGTCGAATATCGTGCTGATGGGCATGGGCGAGCCATTGTACAACTTTGAAAATGTCCGCGACGCGATGAAGATCGCGATGGACCCCGAAGGTATATCGCTTTCACGCCGCCGGATCACGCTAAGCACCTCAGGCGTTGTGCCCGAGATCGCCCGTACTGCGCAAGAAATCGGCTGTTTGTTGGCGGTATCGTTTCACGCGACCACTGATGAGGTGCGCAATTCGCTGGTCCCGATCAACAAACGCTGGAACATCGAAACACTTCTGGACACATTGCGCAGTTATCCCAAAGTGGCAAATTCCGAACGGATCACGTTTGAGTATGTTATGCTCAAGGGCATCAATGACAGCGACGAAGACGCCCACCGACTGGTCAAACTGATCGAAGGCATCCCGGCAAAAATCAATCTGATCCCGTTTAACGAATGGCCGGGCGCCCCTTATGAACGCTCATCTGGGAATCGCATCCATGCTTTTGCAAAAATCATTCTTAATGCTGGTTATGCCTCGCCGATACGGCGACCACGAGGCGAGGATATTATGGCGGCCTGCGGTCAGTTAAAATCGGCCACCGAACGCGCCCGTAAATCGCGACGCCAGATCGAAGCTGAAACCGGTTTAAGCAGCTAGGACAGAATAACGCGTGCCCGCCATCATCCGATTGATCGGGCTTTATATAGCAATTCAGCAATACGATCGCGCACCTCTGGCTGCTCTGTCTCGACAGCCTCAAGAACGGTTCGCAATTCTGCCCGTACACCATGCAACTGGTCGACCAGCGACATCACCACGCCCAACGCATCTTCTTGCAAGTCAAACTGTTCGCTTAGTTCGCACAAAAGTTCCATACGCATGATGTCTATCTTGCGATAGGCAGGCCCATCTTCGGTCAGTACCGGCACAATAATTTCCGCCTCGACAAACGACACCAGCTGAACACGGGTTAACCGCGCAACAGAGGCAATCGCCTGATCTTCGCTAAGATAATCGCTCATGGCATCATCCCCTTGCGTGGATCATAACCGTTGGATTTGCGCCAGCTTTCCATGAATTTGGCCAATTCCGCGTCAATTTTCGGCGGCGAGGCTATGCTAAGTGTCACCATCTGGTCGCCCTGCCCCTTCACTCCACGTCCACGCAAACGCAGGGTCTGGCCACTGGTTGCGCCTTTGGGCACCGACAGATTAACCGTACCATTGATGGTTGGCGTAGCAACTTTGCCACCCAGGACGGCCTCGTCCAGCGATATCGGAAGGGTAATCAGAATGTCATTGCCATCACGTTCAAACAGCGGGTGCGGCACAACATTCAGCGTTACCAGGGCATCCCCCTGCGGGCCTTTGCCGTGCCCTTGCCCGCCTTTTCCGCGCAGACGGATGGTTTGGCCATCCGCCGTGCCTTCGGGTATTTTTACCTCAATGGCCGAGCCATCAGGCAATGTAATCTGGGCTTTTCCACCCCGCACGGCATCCAGAAACGGCACATTCAGCATATAGCGCTGATCCGTACCGCGTGCATCAAAGCCCCGGCTTTGAAATCTGCCACCTTCCTGGCCGCGCTGACGCAGAAAGTCCGCAAAGATATCCGACATATCATCATGACCTTCAAACCCCTGCGCTCTGCGATTTGGTCCGCTGCGATACGGATTGCCCGGTGCCTCGGCATAATCGCGGTAATATTGTTGCTGTTGCGGGCGTTCGGCCCCGCTGGCATCAACCTCTCCGCGATCAAATTTGCCGCGTGTTTCCGGATCTTTCAGCAGATCATAAGCCGCCGACGCTGCTTTGAATTTTGCTTCGGCCTTGGCATCATCCGGTTTCAGGTCAGGATGGCAAGTGCGGGCAATCTTGCGATAGGCCTTTTTGATATCGGCATCACTGGCAGATTTCGTCAGGCCAAGTGCAGCATATGGATCAGCAGTCATTCCCACCTCAAAGCTAGTCTCGTGTCAGCTCCAATAGACCCCCACACAAACAAAATGCGCAAGGGGGCTGAATGACGCTGTTCATCTGCTAAGTAGGGGCTATGCCCGCGTTTTCCAACCGCTGAGTATTCTGTGGGGACAACAGTTCGGCATTCCGACCATGCTTTGCAATCCTATTTGCCGTAAAGCTGACGCGCTTGCGCAAATGACAGCAACCGGCGGGTTTTCTCGTCCCACAAATGCAGGCGCGCGTTGGACAGGCTTTCCACCAGCGTCATGCGCTTGGCTTCGGCCAGTTCAACATTGTCACGCAACACTTCGGTCAGGCGGTAAAACGGGATGCGACTGTACAGATGGTGCACATGATGTATGCCGATATTGGCGCTAAACCACTGCAGAACTGGCGGCAGAACATAGTTCGAACTGCCATGCAGCGCCGAATCGTGCAATTGCCAGTCTTCGTCATGATCCCAGTTGGTTTCTTCAAACTGATGCTGAACATAAAACAGCCAGACCCCGGCTGACGCCGCAATCAGAGTGGTGGGCAGAAACACCATCAGCAGCGGCATAAAACCACCCAGATAAAGAACCAGCCCAAGTGCAGCGGCAATGGCAACATTGGTGCCCATGGCACTGACCCAGTATTTCCAGCCACTTGTCATCAGGCCCAGCGGAATGCGGTTTTGCAGAAAGAACAGATAGGATGGACCCAGCCCAAACAACGTCAGCGGATGACGATACACGCGATAATGCGTCTGCCCCAGCCAGGACATTTTTTGATACTCGGCCACAGTCAGCGTGTGTACATCGCCCATCCCGCGCTTTTCCAGATTGCCGGCCGCGCTATGATGTATCGAATGGGTCCGGCGCCAAACATCATACGGAGTAAGCGTCAGAACGCCCAGCACCCGGCCAACCCAATCACTAACGTGGCGATTTGAAAAGAACGCCCCATGCCCGCAATCATGCTGAATCGCAAACAAGCGCACCAAAAAGGCAGCGTTCAGAACCGAAATTCCAAGGGCCAGCCATGGGCTGATCGAAAGCGACCACCAGGCCAAGGCCCACAACGCGACGAACGGAACAAAGCTAACTGCCAGTTCGTAAGAACTGCGAAGTTGGTTGGGTTCACGGTATTTGGCCAAAACCTTGACCCAGTCGCGCGCCGAACCAACGGTGGGTTCTGCCGGGACTGTTGGAGATTGAAACGTCATGTACCTGCTTTTCACTTTTTCTTTCTAAACCGGATAAACCATGGCGAGGGCAAGGCAAGCGAATTGTGACGCCAGCCCCAGATAGTGTCGATTTGTCATAGCCAGCACGCAGTTTTACAGAAATTTCTCTGCATCCTGAAAATTTTCGCAGTTTTTTGTGGCGGATTTTAGCGGGGGCAATTGATCACATTGTTGCCATTTACGACCACAATGCGGCCATCCGCCCTAATATTTCCCTAATCGCGATACAATGTTGCCAGTTTCAACAATCAGTTTCCAATTTGAGAACAACAAATATTGATAATATTGGGATTCTAAATATGGCGCATGCAGACATTTCTGAAAAACCGATCGACGCCTCGATTTTGGACATTTTGACACGTGAACGCACGATGGCGCTTTCGGTCCGTGAATGGAAATTCCGTCTGGCAGGTTATGGTTATGCAATCAACGATGTTAAAGGCACGCAGATTGTAACAACTGTTCCACATGGGATTGAACTGGGCGTATTGCCAGCTCAGGTTGCCTGAGTTGTTCGGTTACAATACCGGATACAACGAAACAACCAATAGCGACGCCATTCCCCAATTGAAAACAACCATTCGGCGCGGGTTGGTTAGGAACCGCGCCATTTGTTGACCAAGCAAGGTCCACATACCAATTGACGGTAAGTTGACAGATGCAAATATCAACGCAACAAGAACCACCATCTGCACGGTTTGTGCCGGTGTATAAACGCTGATTGCAGTCAGAACCATCGCCCAGGCTTTGGGGTTTACCCACTGAAAAGCCGCCGCCTGCAGCATCGTCATCGGCGTACCAGTGGCGTCCTTTGATTCGATCGGGGCGGCATGCGAAATTTTCCAGGCCAACCAAAGCATATAAACAACGCTAAAGATTCTGAGAACGGTATTGCTGACCGGATAGGCCTCAAACACCTGCGCAAGACCAACGCCAAAAACCAAACACATGAACACGAACCCCAGATTTATCCCCAACATATGCGGGATCGTCCGCCGGAATCCAAAATTGGCACCTGATGCCATCAACATCAGATTATTCGGCCCCGGCGTAATCGAAGACACAAAGGCAAACAGCGCAAGCGCGGAAATTAGTTCATAAGACATAGACGCAATAATCATCGGCTTTTTGCTGAATTGAATTGCGTTCTGACCTAAAACTCGACAACCTAGTCATCATATGACCAATAATGACCCAATAAACGACCATATATTGCGTGAACTCGCAATGAATGGCCGTATCACCAATCTGCAACTGGCCGACCGAGTCGGGCTGTCGCCGTCCGCATGTCTGCGACGCGTCCAGGAACTAGAGCGGTCTGGCGTCATAACCGGCTATCGCGCCGTACTTAGTCCTGCTGCAATGGGAATTGGCGTGACGGCCTATATTGGGGTTGGTCTCAGCGAGCATTCAAAAGCCGCACAAGAGCGGTTTGAACGCGCTGTGTCGCGGTCCCCCGAAGTGATCGAGTGTCACAATACCACCGGCACCATTGAATATATGCTGCGAATCGAATGCGCCGATCTGGCGGCCTACAAAACCTTTCACACCGATCTTCTTGGTGCATTACCGCATGTGATTTCGATCACATCCTATATGGTTCTCGACTCACCCAAAGACTTGCGGGCCTGATTTTCTTCTCGTCCAAATACTCTCGCCGAAGGCGTCGCCACGCCCTTGGGCGTGGCAAAATATCGTACGGCCCGTTTGCGGGCCTCTATTAGGCTTTACCTATCAACTCAGCCTGACGCACAATCACTTCGGCCTGTTTGATCGACGCAATATCCACTAAACGTCCCTTATAAACGGTTGCGCCCTCACCGTTGGCCTTGGCCTGCTCCATCGCAGCCAAAATTTCACGCGCTTCAGCCACGGCCTCGGCAGATGGGGTAAATACCTCGTTTGCCGTTTCGATTTGCTTGGGATGGATCGCCCATTTCCCCACCATGCCCAATGTTGCCGACCGCCGCGCTTGCGCGCGGAATCCGTCATCATCCGAAAAGTCTCCAAACGGGCCGTCCACTGGTAACACCCCATGCGTTCTGCACGCTGCAACAATGGCCGCCTGCGCCCAATGCCACGGATCGGACCAATGTTTGGCCCCATCCCGCAACATATAGTAATTCTCTTGTGTGCCCCCGATCCCCGTCGTCTGCATGCCCATCGACGCGGCAAAGTCAGCCGCTCCCAGCGACATGGCAACCATGCGCGGGGACGCAGCGGCAATCTCTTCGACATGGGCAATGCCAGCGGCACTTTCGATAATGACCTCAAAATCAATTTTCTTGCTGCGTCCTTTGGCCGTCTCGATCGCTGTCACCAAAGCATCCACCGCATAAACATCCGACGCACAGCCAACCTTTGGAATCATGATCTGATCAAGCCGTTCGCCGGCTTGTTCCAGCAAATCGACCACATCGCGATACCAATACGGTGTATCCAATCCGTTGATTCGCACCGAAAGCGTCTTATTGCCCCAATCAACCTCCGAGATTCCTGCAACGACGTTCGCCCTTGCAGACTCTTTATCCGATGGGGCCACCGAATCCTCAAGATCAAGGTTCACGACATCCGCCGCGCTATTGGCCATTTTCACAAATCTTTCGGGACGTGAGCCTGGCCCAAACAGTTGACAACGATTGGGGCGGGATGGGGCAGGTGGTTGAATGCGGAAACTCATGTGCGCTCGATCTTTCGGTAAGGAAATTACGTAAATATTCGCAGTTTGGTTATTAAATTGCGCACCCCTGCGCAAGCAATTAGTGCAGGTGCAGCATAGTTCTGAAAGCATGCAGATTACGGCATTTCAGCGCCAAAATCAGATTGACACAATATTCTTCGACAAATTGCAGAAATATTCGATCAATCGTGCGAGTTTTGCCCCGAACAGTTCTGTTTCAGTATGACATTGCGCGGCATTTTGCTGAAATTGAAAAGGACTATGAACCAAGGGGATTCTGCAATGATCGAAACACCATATGTGCTGTTCCTCGGCGACGCTCCGGATCAATTGGCGGCCAAAGTGGCGCAGGGCATCAAAGACTGGCGCCCCGAAAACGCCGTTGCCCAGTTCCGTTTACCGGGATGTGGTGCTGATCTGGGCCTGACAGACATGTCATTGGCCGATGCAAAGACCGCAGGAGCCAAAACGCTGGTGATCGGGGTTGCCAATCGCGGCGGCCTGATCAGTCAGGCGTGGAAAGACGTGCTGATCGAAGCCTTGGAAATGGGTTATGATCTGGCGTCGGGTCTGCACAATCTGCTGCGGGACGAAGGCGATCTTGTTGCCGCGTCACAAACCCACGGCGGCACGTTGCATGACGTGCGGGTGCCGTCGGTTGGCTATCCTATCGCCAATGGCAGGAAACGTACCGGCAAACGGGTGCTTGCCGTTGGAACCGATTGTTCTGTGGGTAAAATGTACACGGCTCTGGCACTGGACAGCGAAATGCGTGACCGGGGCATGAAAAGCACGTTCCGCGCCACTGGACAAACCGGGATTCTGATTATCGGTCATGGCGTCCCTCTGGACGCTGTGATTGCCGATTTCATGGCCGGTTCCGTTGAATACCTGACACCTGACAATGACCCTGACCATTGGGACATCATCGAAGGTCAGGGAAGCCTGTTTCACGTGTCCTTTTCCGGTGTGACGATGGCGTTGATCCACGGTGGTCAGCCCGATGCGCTGATCCTAAGCCACGAACCGACACGCGAAACCATGCGCGGGTTGTCTGACTATACACTGCCATCGCTCGAAGAATTGCGAGACACGGCACTGCCTTTGGCGCGTGTTGCGAATCCCGACTGCCAGGTCGTGGGAATATCGGTGAACACTCAGCAAATGTCCGAAACCGACGCCGTGACCTATCTGGCAGATGTCGAAAAGCGGATGGGCCTGCCAGCGGTTGACCCGTTCCGGCACGGCGCAGGCAGGCTTGTGGACGCACTGGCGGCATTGTGATGTAACCCAACCGCAAGACCAATTCGGATTATGTGAGGTAAGGCTTGTGCAAATATCGGTAAGCCGAGATGTGTTTAAACTGGCGCAGGTGTTCACCATTTCGCGTGGATCACGGACCGAGGCCAAGGTGTTGACGGTTCGACTGAACGATGGGTCGCATCAGGGCTGGGGTGAATGTGTGCCCTATGCGCGCTATGGTGAAACGCTGGATTCGGTCGAGGCACAGATCATGTCGGTGTCGGATTCGGTGCCGGCTGATGTCAGTCAGGCGGACCTTTACGATCTGCTACCAGCGGGTGCCGCGCGCAATGCACTGGATTGCGCGTTCTGGGATATCCAAGCCAAACGCGTTGGAAAACGGGTTTGGGAACTGGCCGGATTGGTGGCTCCTAGGCCAGAGATCACCGCCTTTACCCTATCGCTGGATACGCCCGAAAAGATGCGGGCAGAGGCCGCGAAAAACGCCCATCGCCCGTTGCTGAAGATAAAGCTGGGCACGCCGGACGACATGGCCCGACTTGAGGCCGTGCGCGCTGGCGCGTCGGTATCAACAATTATCGTCGATGCAAACGAAGGCTGGTCTGCCGAGGTCTATACCGATCTTGCACCGCATCTGGTGCGTCTGGGTGTTACGTTGGTTGAACAGCCCTTGCCAGCAGGCGAAGACGACGCATTGCTTGGCATGAAACGCCCCGTTCCAGTTTGCGCCGATGAAAGCTGCCATGACAGGGCCAGCCTGCCCGAATTGCGTGGCAAATATGACGTGGTGAACATCAAACTGGACAAAACCGGCGGGCTGACCGAGGCTCTGAAATTGCGCCGCGCCGCATTGGCCGAAGGCTATGATGTCATGGTTGGTTGTATGGTTGGGTCGTCTTTGGCGATGGCTCCGGCAACACTGGTCGCACAGGGCATGCCATATGTAGACCTTGACGGGCCGCTGCTGTTGGCCGAAGACCGTAACAACGCTTTGAAATTTGATGACCTTGGTGTGCATCCGCCCGATGCCGCCTTATGGGGCTAGGAGAAAAC